>NZ_KE148643.1:42185-93319 GCF_000410635.1 Comamonas sp. B-9 | reverse complement strand
AAGGGGGCGGGGGGGCCCCGCCCGCAAAGCCTGCAGCCGCCCCTGCGAAGGCGGCGAAGAAGACTGCAAGCAAAACAGCAACGAAGACGGCAAGCAAGACCGCGCCCAAGCCGGCAGTGAAGGGCGCGGCGAAAAAGCCAGCTACCAAGTCTGCAAGCAAAACGTCGGCCGCCGCGCCGCGCAAAGCAGCCAAGACGGCCGTGAAGGTGCCCGCAGCCAAGAAGCCAGCTGCGGTCAAAAAACCAGCGGCCAAGTCCACCAAGGCCCCTGCGAAGAAGGCGGCAGCAGCGCCCGCCAAAGCACGCAAAACGGCTGCTGCCAGCGCCCAGGTTGGCGGCAACGCTGCAGCGGCTGCGCGCGGCGCGGTGCCTACGCGCCAGCCGGCAGCGGCCAGCCGGGGCAACCCCATCAAGGCCCAGCCGGTGAACAAGAAAATCAAGGCCAGCGGCCAATCCAAAACCCGGGCGGCACAGGCCAAGCGCGACAGCCGCTAAATAACCAGTCCATCAAAAATGCCGTACCCGCTGTTAGCGGATACGGCATTGTCATGTGGGCTGGCGTTGCCGCACCACGCCCTGCGCAGGGGGGCCGCTCAGCGACTCAGGGCTTGGTCTTTTTGGCAGCCGGGCTGGGCGCGGCGGCTGGTTGCTGCGCCTTGGCGTAGGCCTTGGTCATCATCTCGCGCAGCAGGCCCGAGCTCGATTGCTGCATCATGCGGTTGATGTCGGCCTGCTTGCTTTGCATCAGTTGCGCATGCGGCGATTGTGGGCCTTGGTCGAGCAAGGACTGCAGCTGGGCCTCGTTGAAATTCTGTGCGTAGGCGGCAGCCAGCTGCGTGTCCCAGCGCTTTTGGTAGTCGGCTGCGACCGAGCGTGTGGCCGCAATCATCGCCTGGCCCGCTTGCTGCTGGCCCATCTTGTCGATCAAGGCCTGGTACTCGGGCGATTTGGCTGCAATCTGCAAACCCACCTGGGGCAGGCTGTGGCCAAGCTTGTATTTCTCGACCAGGGCCAGCGCCATGTCCTGCAGCTTGGCGGCATGGGCGAGGCCCGGCAGCCAGGCGCTGCTGGCCGCCACGGCGGGCAGTACCAAGCTGCCCAGCAGGCGGCGGCGGGCTGAGGAGGTGCGGGTGAAGGTAGAAGTCATGGGTGGCACGCTGGTCAGGAAGTGGTCGAGGGGGTGGAGGCTTGGGCGGCCTTGGGGGGAACCAAGGGGCCGGCGGGTGTCTCCAGGTCGATCACATGGATGCCGAATGCGCCGCGCTTGCGGTCTTCAAAATAGCGCTGCAAGGTGACCTTGACGGTGCGAAAGGCGATCTGGTCCCAGGGAATCTCGGCCTCGCTGAAGAGCCGCGCCTCGATGGTTTCCCAGCCGGGCTTGAATTCGGTGCTTTGCAGCTGGGCCAGGTAGAACAGGTGCACCTGGCCGACATGCGGCACATTGACGAGCGAGAACAGCGGGCCCATCGTGATGTCGGCGCCGGCTTCCTCATCGGTCTCGCGCTCGGCGCCCTGGCCGGTGGTCTCATCGAGCTCCATAAAGCCGGCCGGCAAGGTCCAGTAGCCTTTGCGCGGCTCGATATTGCGCAGGCACAGCAGCACCTTGTCGCCCATGTAGGGGATGGTACCCACCACGTTCAGCGGGTTCTCGTAGTGCACGGTATGGCAGGCGGGGCAGATCGCGCGGATCTTGGTGTCGCCGTCATCGGGCAGGCGGTGCTCAACCTGGGTGCCGCAGCGGCGGCAAAAATCAACGGGGGCGCGTGAGGTCATGCGGTCTATTGTGCGTCAAGGCCGCGCTGCTCGCGGCCAGGGACGAAAAAAAGCGCCACCGCAGTGGGTGGCGCGTTGTCCTGGCCTTACACCAGTTCGATCTTCAACGAGGGCAGGCCCGTCACACCGCCTTCGAGCACATCGCCCTTGACGACAGCGGCCACGCCTTCGGGCGTGCCGGTGAAGATCAGGTCACCGGCTTGCAGCTCCCAGGCTTGCGAGATCACTTCAATGGTCTCGGCAATGTTCCAGATCAGCTTTTGCACATTGCTGTGCTGGCGTTCGGCGCCATTGACCTTGAGCCAGATCTCGGCGTTGTTGACATCACCGGCCTGGGCGGCGGGCACGAGGGCTGCGATGGGCGCGCTGCCTTCAAAGGCCTTGCCGATTTCCCAGGGGCGGCCTTGCTTTTTCATCTCGTTTTGCAGGTCGCGGCGGGTCATGTCCAGGCCCACGCCATAGCCCCAGATGTGCGCGGCGGCGTCTGCTGCAGCAATGTTCTTGCCGCCCTTGCCGATGGCCACGACCAGCTCGATTTCGTGGTGCAGGTTGCTGGTGAGCGTTGGGTAGGCGATCTGGCCGGTGCTACCTGTGGCCACGGGCACCACGGCATCGGCGGGCTTCATGAAGAAGAAGGGCGCCTCGCGGCCGGTAAAGCCCATTTCCTTGGCATGATCTTCGTAGTTGCGGCCCACGCAGTAGACGCGGCGCACGGGGAACAGCTGGTCGCTGCCTTGAACAGGTACGCCGGTTGGCGAGGCTGGAGGGATGACGTATTGGCTCATGCTGGACTTTGGTTGGAGGCGGGAGGAAACCGCCCGGTTGAAGCGGTGCCAAAAATTATGCGGCAAAACAAAGCAGCCTGCAGGCTCCCAGGCACAGCCCTTGCTGGTCTTGGCATGCGAGACAGCGACAGCTGTCATGCGGGCGACTGGCTCACCCGCGACTGCAGCGCCCTGCGTTATGCTCGGTCGCCATGAAGCTGCATAACTATTTCCGCTCGTCCGCGTCCTACCGGGTGCGCATTGCGATGCAGGCCAAGGGCCTGGCCTATGACTACCTGCCGGTGCACCTGGTCAAGGCCGAGCACCGCGAACCCGCCTTTGCCCGCCATGTGGGCGACGCGCTGGTGCCCGCGCTGGAGACAGATGACGGCCTGTGGCTGAACCAGTCGCTGGCCGTGATCGAGTGGCTGGACGAGGCCTACCCGCAAACGCCCTCCATGCTGCCGGGCAATGCGCTGGCCCGTGCCCGCATCCGCGCGCTGGCCCTGCAGGTGGCGTGCGAGATCCACCCGATCAACAACCTGCGCGTGCTGGCCTACCTGACTGGCGAGCTGGGCCACAGTGATGCTGAAAAAAGCCAGTGGTACCAGCACTGGTGCCGCACCGGGCTGGAGGCCTTTGAGCGCCAGCTGGTGTTGCTGGCGGCCGAGCGCCAGGCGCAGGGCTTGGCGCCATCGCGTTTTTGCTGGGGCGATAGCCTGACGATGGCGGACTGCGCGCTGGTGCCGCAAGTCTTCAATGCCCAGCGCTTCAAGGTCCATCTTGAAGGCCTGCCACTGACGATGGCCGCCTATGAGGCGGCCTTTGCGACCGATGCGGTGCAAAAAGCCCAGCCTGCCGCCTGCCCGGATGCCCAGCCATGAGTGGCGCTGCGTCCACCCCCTTTCCCGCTGACTGGCTGCTGCCCCAGTGGCCCACGCCACCGGGCGTGTTTGCGCTCTGCACCACGCGTGGCGGCGGTGCCAGCGAAGGCCTGTTTGGCACCACCAACCTGAGCTTTAACGTGGGCGATGTGCCTGGCCATGTGCAAACCAACCGGCTGCTGCTCGCCCAGGCCATGCAGGCGCTGGAGCAGCAGGCCGGCTACGGTGCCGACCAGACCCGCCCCCGCCAGCCGGTATTTGTGCGCCAGGTGCATGGCCGCCAGGTGCAGGTGCTGGGCGAGGGCGGCGGCGCTGAGCAGCCGGCCGATGCCAGCGTCAGCGATGTACCCGGGCTGGGCTGCACCGTGATGGCGGCCGATTGCCTGCCCGTGTTGTTCTGCCACCAGCAGCTGCCGGTGGTAGGCGCCGCCCACGCCGGTTGGCGGGGCTTGCTGGGGCAGGACGGGGTAGGGGTGCTGGAGAGCTGCTTTGCCGCCTATGCCGATCGCGTGCGCCGGCAGGCGGGCCAGGCCGGCCTGAGCGATGCCCAGATTGCCGCGCAAACCATGGCCTGGCTGGGTCCTTGCATCAGCCAGCCTGCGTTTGAGGTGGGTGCCGAGGTGCAGGCCGCCTTTGTGGGGCTGGATCCAGCTTGCGCGCCGCTGTTTGTACCCGGTAAGCCGGGCAAGTTTTTTGCCAACCTGAGCGGCCTCGCCCGCCACCGCTTGCAGCGCTTGGGCCTTGGGGCGTTGTTTGGCAATGACGGCAGCCAGGACTGGTGCACGGTGGCCAACCAAGAGCGGTTTTTCTCGCACCGGCGAGACGGCTCGCCCGGCGGTGGCACCGGGCGCTTTGCCACCTGCATCTGGGTGGCCTAAGGCTCTGCTATCACCCAAGCCTTGCTACTAAAGTACTCATTTTCATTGAAATGAGTACTTTTATAATCTTTTTTTGCATCTGTTTATGCTATTTAATCTACTCATTTCATCGAAAAAGAGTAGAATATGCAGCATGACTACCTCTTTGATGGCCACCTTGGTGGCAGCCCGCAAAGCCCAGCAACTGACCCAGGCCCAACTGGCCGAGCAGGCTGGGCTCTCGCGCATGGCGGTGCAGCGCACCGAAACCGGCGATGTGGACCCGCGCTACTCGACCGTCGCCGAGATGGCCCGGGTGCTGGGCATGCAGCTGGTGGCGGTGCCCGCTGATTTGCTGCCCGCGCTGCAGGCCTTTATCCAGTCGGGCGGCAAGTTTTTGGGCCAGCCGACCGGTGCGGAAGCCCCCCCTTCGGTAGTAGACAGCCTGGCGGGCCGCAAGCCCTGAGGCAAGCTAGGCGCAAGCGAGGCACTGAATGAGCACCTCCATCCGCTACCTGCGTCTCTATATGCACCTGCCCGGCAGCATGGGCGGTGGGCGGCGTGCGATTGGCTACCTGTCGCAGTACGGCGATATCCTGCGCGTCTCGTTCGAGGAGAGCTATATCGCAGATCCGGAGCGGCCTGTGCTCTCGCTCAGCTACCAGGGCGCGACGGAGGCGGACACCCAGCGCATCCTGCATGCCGCGCGCGACGCCCGGCTGGTGCGCACCGATGGGCGCTGGCCGGTCTACTTTCAGAACCTGCTGCCCGAGGGCCATAACCGCCAGCGCCTGGCCGCTGAGCGGGGCTGCTCGCCCGATGACGAGTTTGAGCTGCTGGCCGCTGCCGGCCACGACCTGATGGGCGCGCTGGAAGTGGAGCCGGTGCCGCGCGACGAGGCCATTCCGGACGTGGTGCGCCACTGGCACACCTCGCAAGGCCTCGATGTGCTCGAACCTGGCTTTGTCGAGTTTCCGGTGGCCGATGCTGCGTCGCTGCCGGGCATCGTCACCAAGTTCAGTGCGGTGCAGGATGGCCGGCGCTATACCGTGCGCCGCCGGGGCGCGGCGGGCAGCGTGATCCTGAAGCTGCCCAGCTCCCAGCACCCCGACTTGGTGGCCAATGAGTACAGCTGCTACCAACTGTGCCAGGCCTTGGGGCTGACAACGGCCGATGCACAGATCATCAGCCGCGCACAGGCCGATCTGCCCGAGCACCTGCCGTTTGACGAGATCTTGGCCGTGCAGCGCTTTGACCACCTGCCCGACGGCACCCGCGTGCACATGGAGGAGTTCAACCAGGCCCTGGGCTATGCGCCGCGCCACAAGTACGGCAAGGGCCTGCAGCAGGACTGGCCGACGATGCTGCGCGTGCTCGATCGCCTGAGCCCCCAGCCCGTTGCCGATACCCGCGAGTTTTTGGCCCGCACAGTGGCCGCCATCCTGATGGGCAATACCGATGCGCACCTGAAGAACTGGGCGCTGGTCTACCCCGATGGGCGCCAGCCGCGCCTGGCTCCCGTCTACGACTGTGTCTGCGTCGCCGCCTTCTTTGAGGGTTCGGCCCCGCAACAGTACGCCGTCAACAAGGCCATTGACAGCAGCATGCGGGCGCTCAGCTGGGACGATGTGGCGACCCTCCTGAAGGCCGCCGGTCTGCTGCGCGTGTCGCGCCATATCAGCCTGCTCAAGGACATGGTGCGGCAGGCGCAGAGCGCCTGGCCCGCCTTGCTGGCCCAGGCCCCTGCCGGTATGGCCACCGTGGTGCAGCAGCGTTTGCGCGGGGGCGTGGCCATCGCCACGCTGTAAGAATCGGTTCAGATGGCGCTCGCCAGCGTATTGCCCGACTGGCTGTCGCTTGTATGTCAGGGTTTGCCCCAGGGCAGCGCCCAAAGGCGGTATGCTCCACGCTTGCCTGTTGCTGGAGCCTGTGCTGTGCTGCCCTTTGAAGTTGAAATCCCCTTTGTCAGCCACCTGGGCTTTAGCTTGCACCGCTGGGAAAACGGCGAGGCGGAGCTGCATTACCGGGCCCGGCCCGAGCACCTCAACAGCTATGAAGTGACCCATGGCGGTGCATCGATGACCTTGCTCGACGTGACCATGGCCCATGCGGCGCGCAGTGCCATCCCTGGCAGTGGCGCGGTGACGATCGAGATGAAAACCAGCTTTATGGCGCCAGCCAAAGGCGCCTTGGTGGCCAAGGGCAAGCTGCTCTCGCGCAGCAGCCGCATGGCCTTTTGCGAGGCCTGGCTGTATGACGAGCAGGGCGCCTTGTGCAGCCATGCAACGGGCACGTTCAAGTACGTGATGCCCGAGGTGGTGCAGTCCTTGCAGGCCGCCAAAAAGCAGATCAAGACCGACTGATTTCCGCGCGTGCGCAATGCTGCGTTAGAGCGCAACTGGGCCTGTGGCCGCTGTCCCCAGGCCCCCGATAGATGGACAGAACATGCCAAAGCCTTCTTCAACGCTGGACCAGCTGAGCTGGTCCTTCGAGCCCTTCTCGGCACTCAATCTGCAGCAGCTGTATGACCTGCTGCATGTGCGCTGCCAGGTCTTTATTGCCGAGCAGGTTGCCTTCCAGGACCTGGACTACAAAGACCAGGATGCCTGGCACCTGCTGGGGCGTGATGCGCAAGGCAGGCTGCAGGCCTATGTGCGGGTGCTGCCGCCGGGCTTGGCCTATGCAGAGCCGTCGATTGGCCGCGTGGCCGTCATGCAGGCGATGCGCGGCACGGGGGCTGGCTGGGAGCTGATGCGCCACGCGATGGCCGAAACCGACCGTCTGTGGCCAGGCACCGCCATTCGCATTGGCGCGCAGGCCTATTTGCAAAAATTCTACGAAGGCTGCGGATTCGACGTTGTCTCGGAGCCCTATCTGGAAGACGGCATTCCCCACCTGACCATGCTCTACCCGGGCAAGCCCCAGGCGGTGGAAAGCGTCGCCGTATGAAAACTGCCCATCCACACATGCCGGTGATCTGCCATGGCTGAGGCGCGCATGCAACCGGCCTCGCTGAGCGAGGGTCTGCCCATGCCCGAGCGGCGCCTGGCGATGCTGGTCATCGTGCTGGGCCTGATCGTGGCCGTGCTCGATGGCAGTATCATGAACCTGGCGCTGCCCACGGTGGCCAAGGAGCTGCAGGCGTCGCCTGCCGAGGCGATCTGGGTCATCAATGCCTACCAGCTGGGCACCTTGGGCCTGCTGCTGCCCCTGGCAGCGCTGGGCGAGCGCATTGGCTACCGCAAGGTCTACCTGGTGGGGCTCGTGTGTTTTACGCTGGCATCGGCCGTGGCCATGCTGGCCCAGTCGCTGTGGCTGCTGATTGCAGCGCGCGGCCTGCAGGGCATGGGCGCGGCCGGGGTGATGGCCGTCAATGCCGCACTGGTGCGCTTGACCTACCCGGCGGCCAAGCTGGGCAAGGGCATGGCGCTCAACTCACTGGTGGTCGCCATCTCGTCGGTGGCCGGCCCTGGTGTGGCGGCATTGATTCTGTCGGTGGCCAGCTGGCCCTGGCTGTTTGCGATCAATGTGCCGCTGGGCATTCTGACCCTGTGGCTGGGCCGCAAGGCCTTGCCGCGCAACCCGCAGCAGCTGCTGGATGCACCGCATGCCAAGTTGACGCCGATTGATGTAGCGCTGAATTTTGCGATGTTCTCGCTGGTGTTTCTGGGGGCCGAGCGTATCGGCGCACGACATGGCATGGAGTCGGGCGGCTCGTCCGCCTCAGGCTGGCTGATGCTGGGCCTGGGCCTGCTGCTGGGCGCCTGGTATGTGCTGCGCCAACGCAAACTGAGCCTGCCTTTGCTGCCGCTGGACTTGCTGCGCATTCCCGTTTTTGCACTGTCCATGGGCGCATCGATTGGCGCCTTTGCGGCGCAGATGCTGTCCTTTATTGCGCTGCCTTTCTTGCTGCTCGATGCGCTGCAGCGCAGCCATTTTGCCGCCGGCATGCTGATGACGGCCTGGTCGGTGGCGATTGTGCTGGTGGCGCCGCTGGCGGGGCGGCTGATCGGCCGGGTAGAAGACGGTCTGCTCGGCGGCATCGGCATGGCGATTTTGGCGCTGGGCCTCTTGAGCCTGGCGCTGCTGCCAGTCGACCCGAGCGACCTCAACATCGGCTGGCGCATGGCCTTGTGCGGCCTGGGCTTTGGGCTGTTCCAGTCGCCCAACAACCACACCATCGTGACCTCGGCACCGCTGGCCCGCGCCGGCGCTGCCAGCGGCATGCTGGGCACGGCGCGGCTGACCGGGCAATCGCTGGGCGCTGTACTGGTGGCCATCATCTTCACCTTGTGGCCGGTGGCCAGCGGCCATGGCACGACGGTGGCGCTGTATCTGGCAGCCGGTTTTGCCGCGATGTCGGGGGTGTTCAGCAGCCTGCGGCTGCGGCATTCAGCGCACTAAGCGGCTTTAGGTGGCATCGGGCGGCGGTGGGGCAGGGGCCTGTTGCGCCTCGGCTTCGGCCCGGTGGCGCATGCGGCGCCGCGCAGGGGTGCCGGCGATGAACAGCAGCAAACCCAGCGGCAGCGCGCCATACAGCAGCAAGGTGAAAAAGGCGCCCAGCAGGCTGCCCTGGGGGCTGGCGGCCTCGACCACCGCCATCAACACCACCACATACAGCCAGGCTATCGCTATCAGGTACATGCCTTGGAATTTACCCGAACTTGCTGCCCACCAGCACACGGCTGCCATTTTTTGCGCCTAAGATGCACACAAGCCCATGCCCGCCATGGAGCCTGTTCAGGGAGACGACGATGACGCAGCAACCGTATTGGGGACTGGGCAGCGACCAGTTCCAGCAACTCAGCCAGATGACCCAGCAATGGATGGAGCGCATGCAGTCCATGCAGACCATGGCATCTCCCTTCAATGCGGTAGGCGCACCCCAGGGCTTTACCGCCGGTCTGGGGGCGCTGCCAGCGGGCACGCCCCCCGTCAGTTTTGACATGGCCAAGCTGCAGGCCATCCAGGCGCAGTACGCGCAAGCGGCCTTGGCGCTGTGGACCGAAGGCGCCAAGGGCGAGGTGGCCCTGCCCAAGGACCGCCGCTTTGCCGGCGACGCCTGGCAGCAAAACCCGGTCTCCACGTTCACCGCCGCCAGCTATGCGCTGCATGCCAAAACCATGATGGACATGGTCGATGCCGTGCAAGGCGACGAGAAAACCCGCGCGCGTGTCCGCTTTGGGGTGGAGCAGTGGCTGGCGGCCACGGCGCCCAGCAACTTCCTGGCCTTCAACGCCGAAGCGCAGAAAAAGGCGCTCGACACCCAGGGCCAGAGCATTGCCCAGGGCCTGCAGAACATGCTGGCCGATATGCGCCAGGGCCATGTCTCGATGACCGATGAGTCGCTGTTTGAAGTCGGGCGCAATGTGGCCACCAGCGAAGGGGCGGTGGTCTTCCAGAACGAGCTGTTCCAGCTCATCGAATACAAGCCGCTAACCACCCAGGTCTATGAGCGGCCGATGCTGTTTGTACCGCCTTGCATCAACAAGTACTACATCCTCGATCTGCAGCCTGACAACTCGCTGATCCGCTACAGCGTGGCCCAGGGCCACCGCACCTTTGTCGTCAGTTGGCGCAACCCGGATGCCAGCCTGGGGGGCAAGGGCTGGGACGACTATATCGGCGGCGCGGTGCTCGAAGCGATCGAGGTGGTCAAGGCCATCTCCGGCAAACCCCAGATCAACGCCTTGGGCTTTTGCGTGGGCGGCACGATGCTGGTCAACGCGCTGGCGGTGCTGGCCGCGCGCGGCGATGACTCGGTGGCCAGCGCGACCTTGCTCACCACCTTGGTGGATTTCCAGGACACCGGCATTCTCGATGTATTCATCGACGAGAACTTTGTCAAGTTCCGCGAGCTGACGATGGGCCAGAACGGCCTGATGCCCGGCCAGGAGCTGGCCTCCACCTTCAGTTTTCTGCGCCCGGTCGATCTGGTGTGGAACTACGTGGTCGGCAACTACCTCAAGGGCGAGACGCCGCCGCCTTTTGATCTGCTGTACTGGAACAGCGATTGCACCAACCTGCCTGGGCCTTATTACGCCTGGTACCTGCGCAACTTCTACCTGGAAAACAAGCTGGTGCAGCCCGGCGCGCTCAGCGTCTGCGGTGAAAAGCTGGACGTCGGCAAGATCGACATGCCGATCTACATCTACGGCTCGCGTGAAGACCATATCGTGCCCATTGGCGCGGCCTACGCATCCACCCAGGTGCTGGGCGGCGACAAGCGCTTTGTCATGGGTGCTTCGGGCCATATTGCCGGTGTCATCAACCCGCCCGCCAAGAACAAGCGCAGCCACTGGCTGCGCGAGGATGGCCAGTTGCCCGCCAACATCGATGCCTGGATGGACGGCGCCGATGAGCTGCCCGGCAGCTGGTGGACGGACTGGAGCCAGTGGCTGGCCCAGCATGCAGGCAAAAAGGTGGCAGCGCCCAAAAGCTATGGCCGCGCGCGCACCGACTACCGGGAGCTGGAGCCCGCCCCCGGCAGCTATGTGCAAGCCAAGGCCTGACCTGGAAACCATAGCGGTCTGGTTGCAATTGCAGGGTCGCCAACCCCATGCTGCGGTGCAATAATCTGCAGCGCAGGGCCGTCTGAGACAACGGCATCCGTGCCCATTTTGAAAAGGAAGAATCATGGAAGACATCGTCATCATCTCCGCCGTGCGTACGGCAGTTGGCAAGTTTGGCGGCTCGCTGGCCAAGGTGCCTGCGACTGACCTGGGTGCCACTGTCATTCAGGAAGCACTGGCCCGTGCCAAGGTGGGCGCCGACCAGGTCGATGAAGTCATCATGGGCCAGGTGCTGGCCGCTGGCGTGGGCCAAAATCCCGCACGCCAGGCGATGATCAAGGCCGGCGTGGACAAGAAGACCCCGGCGCTGACTATCAACGCCGTCTGCGGCTCGGGCCTCAAGGCGGTGATGCTGGCAGCGCAGGCGGTTGGCCAAGGCGATGCAGAGATTGTCGTGGCCGGTGGCCAGGAAAACATGAGCCTCTCGCCCCACGTGCTCAACGGCTCGCGCGACGGCCAGCGCATGGGCGACTGGAAGATGACCGACACGATGATCGTCGACGGCCTCTGGGATGTGTACAACCAGTACCACATGGGCATCACCGCCGAGAACGTGGCCAAGGAATTCCATATCGACCGTGACAAGCAGGATGCCTTTGCACTGGCCAGCCAGCAAAAGGCAGCGGCTGCGCAGGACGCCGGCAAGTTCGACGAAGAAATTGTCACCGTGCAGATCCCGCAGCGCAAGGGTGACCCGGTGGCCTTCAAGGCCGATGAGTACATCAACCGCAAGACCAATGGCGAAGCGCTGGCGAGCCTGAAGCCCGCTTTTGACAAGACCGGCTCGGTGACGGCCGGCAATGCCTCGGGCCTCAACGATGGCGCTGCCGCGCTGGTGATTGCCAGCGGCAAGAAGGCCAAGGAGCTGGGTGCCGAGCCACTGGCACGCATCGCCGGCTTTGCCACCGTGGGCCTGGACCCCAAGATCATGGGCATGGGCCCCATGCATGCCGTGCGCAAGGTGCTGGCCAAGACCGGCTGGAAGGCCGAGGAGGTCGATCTGTTCGAGCTCAATGAAGCCTTTGCGGCCCAGGCCTGCGCGGTGAACCAGGAGCTGGGTCTGGACACCAGCAAGGTCAATGTGAACGGCGGCGCCATTGCGATCGGCCACCCGATCGGCGCATCCGGTGCGCGCATCTTGGTGACCCTGCTGCACGAGATGAAGCGCCGTGGCTCCAAGCGCGGCATCGCCGGCCTGTGCATTGGCGGCGGCATGGGCGTGGCGCTGGCGGTCGAGCGTCTCTAAGCCGTTCTTCCCCCGCATCGCTTGCATCGCAACCGCCTCTCGGGGCGGTTTTTTGATGTGCGCCCGTCGCCGCGCAAGACAGGGCTGAGGGCTTGGCAGGGCTGGTGCTTGTTCCGTCATTGAGGGCCATTGGACTGTCATAAAAATACCTGACTATGGCTGTCTGCTTCGTGATAGGGTTTGCGAGGATGCGGCGCGAAAACGATCAAAACCGCGCGTTAATGAGGCGCGTTTTTGTTGCAATAGCCGGTCAAAATCGCCGAAATTAAGGGCTACTGCAAGAAATTGTTCGCTTGGCGTAAACGAGCGTTTGCACACCTCGTTTCTTGGTTACAGTGGTAGTGCACAGGCATTTCAAGCAAAACCAAGGAGATGTGAATGAGTCAAAAAGTGGCCTACGTAACCGGCGGTATGGGAGGCATTGGGACGGCCATTTGCCAGCGTTTGCACAAAGATGGATTCAAGGTGATTGCGGGCTGCGGGCCCACGCGCGATTTCCAAAAATGGCTGGGCGAGCAAAAGGCGCTGGGCTATGAGTTCCACGCTTCGGTAGGCAATGTCGGCAACTGGGAATCCACCGTCGAAGCCTTTGCCAAGACCAAGGCGGAGCACGGCAGCATCGATGTGCTGGTGAACAATGCCGGCATTACCCGCGACCGCATGTTCATCAAGATGACGCCCGATGACTGGCAGGCAGTGATCGAAACCAACCTGAACTCCATGTTCAATGTGACCAAGCAGGTCGTCGCCGACATGGTGGAAAAAGGCTGGGGCCGCATCGTCAACATCAGCTCGGTCAACGGCGCCAAGGGCCAGGCGGGCCAGACCAACTACTCCGCTGCCAAGGCAGGCATGCACGGCTTCTCGATGGCCCTGGCCCAGGAGCTGGCCGGCAAGGGCGTGACCGTGAACACCGTGAGCCCCGGCTATATCGGCACCGACATGGTCAAGGCCATCCGCCCCGATGTGCTGGAGAAAATCGTCGGCACCATCCCGATGAAGCGCCTGGGCGAGCCCACCGAGATCGCGGCAATCATCGCCTGGCTGGCATCGGAAGATGGCGGCTATGCGACGGGTGCCGAGTTCTCGGTCAATGGTGGTTTGCACACCCACTGATCGCCACAGCAGCTACCCATGAAAAACGCGCCTCATAAGGCGCGTTTTGTTTTGTCTGGAGCGGGTGATGGGAACTAAACCCAGATAGCCGCAATCCATTGATTCCAATTAAATTTTTGAAAAATTACCAAAAAAATCGGTGGGTTTATCGGGACACCCACTAGGGACACTAGCAGGTAGTTGCTTTGTACCACAGGTTTCTTGCTTGCAGTCGACTACAGCCCACGGAAATGTGGTGACACGTTCAATCGCTCTGGGATAGAAAATGGTCAATCTCACTCGCAGTGCTGCGAGCCGTACGCATTACCCCAATGAGTGTGGCGGATGCAGCCCCTGTCCAATCACCATAACCAACTAGCCACAGACCTGGTCTATCGCTGGCCTGCGTACCTAACACTTTCACTCTTGAATCGCTCAATATGCCAAGTGGATCTAGTAGTTGGAGTGAAGGGTTGAACCCAGTACACCAAATAACCGCGTCAAGCTCCTGAGCATACCCATCTGCCCATTGCACACCTTCGGCTGTGAAGCGTTTAAATGGGCCAACAGAATGCAAAACTCCACGGCGCCGCGCATCAACGACCGACGGAACCATCACGATGTCACCAAAGCCACCAGGAAGTTCATCTGGGTCACGGCCTTCTTGCTGAGCTTGCCATCTAGCCGTAGCTCTTTCAAATAGCACTCGTCCATCAACTTCGTCAGGTAAAAAGGATGGGGGACGAAGCGTGACCCAGATCGTGGAATCGGCAAAGAGCGAGATTTCCGCCAAGATCTGGGCGCCAGAGTTTCCTCCCCCAACAACCATCACCCTTTTTTCCTTAAATGAGTGAGGTGACATGTACTGAGCTGAGTGCAGCTGTTCTCCTTTAAAGGAGGCCATGCCTTCAACCTCAGGCACAAACGGATTTCGCCATGTGCCTGTGGCGCAAACCACAGCACGTGAATGCCAGCTTCTAGACTCTGAATTGACTTTGAAACCTTGCTCTTTAGCTTCAACACCTGTGACCAGTACAGGCCGCTCGATCTGCAACTCGTAACGTGCCTCGTACTTTCGGAGATAGTCAATTACATGATCGCGAGTTGGATACTGGTCTCCGGAGGCAGGCATCGGCCATCCAGCGATTGAGCTCCAGTTTGCTGGAGAGAACAATTTCAAGGAGTCCCACCCATGTTGCCAGGCGCCGCCTCCAGCCTCTTCAGCATCCAGCAGCAGCACTGACAAGTTGGTGCGGCGAAGGAAATATGCCACCGACAAACCTGCTTGACCTGCCCCGATGATGATCACATCGTGAAATGACACTGTTGACCTCCTACTTACTCTTATTGCTGTGAACTTACACGCATAGAACACAATGCCGCAAATGCGCTAATAGCGAGCAAGGAAGTCAGCCACAGCGCCTTGCTCCCCCAATTTGCAACAGCTAGTCCGAAAAGAAATGGAGAGCCTGCTTGCACGATTCGTGCAGGCACCATCAGCCACCCTTGACGCTGACCATAGCCTCTGGCTCCAAATACTTTGAGTGGTAGAGTGCCGATGGCAATCGTCAAGATTCCATTGCCCAGACCATGCAAGATGGCAAATGCACTAGCAGCTGAATTACCAAAAAATACTAGGCTAATGGTCGCCAGTGGATGAGCAAGGATTGCTAGGCGTGCGGAGAGCAAGGGATGAGCATTTCGGAGCAACCCGTATTCCAGCACTCGGCCTGCTACTTGACCAGGGCCCACCATTGCGGCTGCGGCGATGGAGGCTGCTAGGGCAGTGCCACTCGTTTGAAGAACCAGCGGAAGATGGGCCGCCATCGCGGTGCTAACAAACCAAGTTACCGCAAAAACGTAGGCCATCAGGAACGCTGTTCGCCTGGTGTTGATGCTTCTATGTTCCTCGTTCAGAGATACGAAGTTAGTTGATTCTTGTATTTCTGGCACGGCTTCTGCATTTGGCTTGGCGTGCGATAGCAAGACATTGAGTGGAATACCAATCAGAAGGTGCAATGCGGCCCAGAACATGCAGACGACGCGCCAGTCGTACAGTCCTTGCAGATAGCTGGAAAGAGGCCAACCCACTGTGCTGGCAAAGCCTGCGATGAGTGCGATTCCTGTAATTGTTGGCCTAGCGTTTTGACCATACAGGTGTACCACTGTACTAAAAGCCGCTTCGTAAAGACCGCTCCCCATTGCCAAACCAATTACAGCCCAGGCAACGAACACATGCACGGTCTGTGTGGCTTGACTCAGGAGCAGCAAGCCGAGGGCAAAAATTAGGTTGCTTACGATGAGTACCAGTCTCCCGCCAAGGCGATCAATAAAACGTCCCGCGAGCGGACCTACTGCGGCAGCCACCAGTAGGGCAGCAGAAAAGGCTCCAAACACTTCAGAGTATGTGGCATCAACCGAATGGCCAATGGGCATGGCCAGCACCGCAATCAAGTAGTAAGACGAGGCCCAAGAAAGTGTCTGGGCAACTCCGAGCATGATTGTGACTTGCTTGCGGTTGAGTGCCATGCTGATCTTTAAATGCTGCGCTGGTTGACCCGCTTAGACAGCTCTTCGGCACTCTCGCGACGCTCGCTGTATCGATCCACCAGATAGCCAGAACAGTCTCGTGTGAGCAGTGTGAACTTGACCAACTCTTCCATTACGTCAACTACCCGTTCGTAATATGAAGAAGGTTTCATGCGGCCTGCTTCATCAAACTCTGCGAATGCTTTGGCCACCGATGACTGATTGGGGATGGTGATCATGCGCATCCAACGACCCAGAATCCGCATCTGATTTACAGCATTGAACGACTGCGAACCACCCGAGACTTGCATTACAGCCAGTGTCTTGCCTTGAGTCGGTCGTACAGCTCCTATCGACAAAGGAATCCAGTCGATCTGTGCTTTGAGAATACTGGTCATGGCACCGTGCCGCTCAGGAGAAGTCCAGACCATGCCTTCTGCCCATTGAGCCAGGTCTCGCAGTTCCTTCACCTTCGGGTGGTCTTCAGGAGCGCCATCTGGCAACGGCAAACCACGCGGATCAAAGATTCTGGTCTCAGCACCCATCCTACGCAGCAGGCGAGCTGCCTCTTCGGTCAGTAGGCGGCTGTAGGAGCGGTCTCGAACAGAGCCATAGAGCAGCAGAATCCGTGGTGCATGCGCAGTCCGTTGAGCTGGCACCAAGTCATCAAGGCTAGGCTTTTGAAAGACTTTCGCATCCAGATTTGGGAGGTCAGAGTTTGCCAATTCGTTTTCCTTTTGAATCAATAACAGCTTCGCCGTCCTCCTTTGAGAACGCAGCTTGTTGAGGCTGTGGGAGGATGTCCAAAACCGCTTCGGATGGTCGGCAAAGCCGTGTTCCCAGTGGAGTCACCACAATCGGACGATTGATGAGGATGGGATGCTGGAGCATGAAGTCGATCAACTGTTCGTCTGTCCAATTGGGCTCATCCAAGCTGAGTTCTTCATAGGGCGTACCCTTTTTGCGCAGCAGGTCTCGTACTGGGACATCCATTGCTTTGATCAAATCTATTAGCGTCATACGGTCGGGAGGCGTCTTCAGGTATTCAATGACGTTTGGCTCTTCTCCGCTGTTTCGGATCATGGCCAAAACATTGCGTGAAGTGCCGCAGGCGGGATTGTGATAAATGGTGATGTTGCTCATAACGTTAGATTTCCGTTTTAAACATTCAGGACGCAATGCTCAGCCGAAGCGCCAGAGCAGCGAGTGTTACCAGTAGAACTGGCATGGTCAGCACAGCACCAACTTTGAAGTAGTAGCCCCAACCAATGGTTGTGCCTTTTTTACTTAATACATGCAGCCAAAGGAGGGTTGCCAAGCTACCGATAGGCGTGATCTTGGGACCGAGATCGCACCCAATCACATTGGCGTACACCATGGCTTCCTTGACTGGTCCAGTAGCTGCAGATGCGTCGATAGACAGTGCTCCAATCAACACTGTGGGCATGTTGTTCATGATTGAAGACAGCACAGCCGAAAGAATGCCAGTGCCGAGGGATGCACCCCACACACCACCCGCCGCAAACTGGTCCAGGAGCTTGGCAAGGTGATCGGTCAAGCCAGCGTTTCTCAACCCATAGACAACTAAATACATCCCTAAAGAGAACACCACGATCTGCCAAGGAGCGCCGCGAAGAACTTTCTTGATGCTTATCACGGGACCATGCCCTGCGACCATCAGCAAGATAGATGCCCCTACAGCTGCTACAGCGCTTACTGGGATACCCTGAGGCTCGAGCGCGAAGAAACCGATCAGAAGCAATATGAGCACCACCCACCCAGCTCGGAAGGTTGCTAGGTCCTTAATCGCAGCTGATGGCAATTTCAGCTGAGCCGCGTTGTATGAAAGAGGGATATCGCGTCGGTAAAAGAGCAACAGCACACTAAGGCTGGCTAGGACTGCAGCAATGTTGACAGGCACCATCACGGAAGCATAGTCGTTGAAGCCAATCTTGAAAAAATCGGCAGAGACGATGTTCACAAGATTGGAGACGATTAGAGGCAGGCTGGCTGTATCTGCGATGAATCCTGCCGCCATGACAAAGGCCAGGGTTGCTGCGGGTGAAAAGCCCAGCGCTACCAGCATAGCCATAACGATGGGAGTGAGAATCAGGGCCGCTCCATCATTGGCAAAAACGGCGGATACGGCAGCCCCCAAGAGCACGATCAGTGCAAACAGCTTGACACCACTGCCCCCACCCCAACGAGCAAAATGCAGAGCTGCCCACTCAAAGAACCCAGCCTCATCTAGCAATAGGCTGATGATGATGACGGCGACAAAGGTACCTGTTGCATTCCAAACAATATTCCACACAACGGGAATGTCAGCCAAATGCACGACTCCCAACAGAAGCGCGACAGCGGCTCCAATTGAGGCACTCCAACCTATGCCTAGGCCACGCGGCTGCCATATGACGAGTGTGAGAGTAAAAATGAAAATTGAGATGGCCGTCAACATGGCACATAGGTCCTAAAAAGCTTGTTTCGGCATTAGTAGTTGCCGCGTAGACGCGATGCCAAGAGCGTGTTTCTGAACAATGTCCGAGGCATGATCAGAATCAGACAATTGCTGCTCACTGAGCAGAAAGCTCTCGCGCCGTGGTCTGCAACACTGCTTGTTCTAGTTTGCCTGCAGGCAAGTTCACCAAAAGCTCCAGACGACGGCGGACCATGTGCATGGTTTGTCGGAAGGCTTCCAACTTTGCTTCATCAGAGGCATCGCCTTCGGACGGATCTGGGTAGCCCCAATGTGCAGTTGCAGGGTGGCCAGGCCAGAACGGACACACTTCCCCTGCTGCGTTGTCGCAGACCGTGATGATCAGATCCATATTTGGCGCACCAGCCACCGCAAATTCATCCCAACTCTTACTACGCAGGCCTTCTACCGAAACCCCTGCCATTTCAAGTACTTGAAGCGCCTGCGGATTGGGTTGCTGGTTCTCTCGAGGGCTGCTGCCTGCCGAATAGGCCTTGAAGCGGCCCTTACCCATATCGTTCAGCAATGCCTCAGCCAGGATGCTGCGAGCCGAGTTGTGCGTGCATAAGAACAACACGTTTAGTGGAGCTTTTTTGTCTTGCATGGTGTTTTAGTCGTGAGACTTAGTGGATGGAAAACATTGCTTAGCACTCACACGAATTTGCTGTGCTATCTAGGCAAACTGCTCCTTGACAGCAGTTCTCGGTGAGATATGTGAGCAGATCGTTCATGACGGGAAACGCAGCTCGATAGAGCACATTTCGGCCGTGTCTTTCTTGGCTGACCAGGTCGGCATGAAAAAGCTCTTTCAGGTGAAAGGACAGTGCATTTGGAGCAATGTTGAGCTGCTCCGCCAGAGCGCTGGGAGTTAAACCTTCAGGGCCTGCTACAACCAGGGCACGAAAGACCCTCAGTCGGGCTTCATGAGCCAAAGCGGAGAGAGAGCGGATAACGTTAGCTTCTTGCATGGGTCAATTGTACAACAAATGTTGAATTGATGAATAGTTGGATGAGAAGAATTGGTATTTCATGCGATGAAGCTTCAGCTCGCAAGCAGGGACAAGGCGACACCCGCTAGCGACCGATTGTATGAAATATCTATTAAAGTCTTATTTAGATAGTTGTGGGCTATCAGAACAAGGTGGCTTCATTGATCTTCTATTGAATCCATTGCTTGAAAGAATTCAGATGGCTGAAGATTCAAGGCCTTGATGATCTTAAGTATGTTGACCAGTGCCAAGTTGTGCTCGCCTCGCTCTATACCACCCATATAGCTTCTGTCAATTCCACATTCATCGCCAAAAGCCTCTTGAGAGTAGCCAAGAGCCTTCCTATGCATTCGCACAGCCTTGCCAAATGCTATGAGTTCTGGTGGCGCTGTCTTTCCTGTGTCTTGCTTTCTAACCATGCCCTATGGTCGTGCTGTGTTGTATAAAGCTCCACGGGATATAGCATCACGGGATATAGTTAGCATTTCACGCTATCATGAGTCCCTGGCTCCCGGAGCTAGTAGCTGGTTCAGCACCACCAAAAATTCAAAGGTACATCATGCAAAAAAAGACAATTTCGGCGCTTACTGTTGTTCTGCTTCTCTTAGCGGGGTGCTCAGACGGCCCTGGCAAGAAAGAAGTTGCGACTATCTACGGAAATTCTCTGGAAAAGCTTCAAGCACTTCAAAGCATTGCTGATAAGGAACTTGAATTAAATCTGTTGAGTATTGATGGTTTGGATTGCAAAAAAGATGGGGAAATTTATTACATTTGTACTGGCAAAGCAAATGTAGAGATCAAGGGATCAAAAAATCAGAACAATAACAAAACGCTGTCCAAGGAATTTAAGATGAAATTGAAAAACAACAATGGTAATTGGGTGGATGCTAATTCCGAATGGAAATGAATACAAATTGGATTTGTGTATGATGAGTAAGAAAACTCTTTTAGAGCATTCCGTTTACTCTGTTGGGAAGGCCAAATCAACTTTTTGGCTTTTTGTTGCCATTCCAATAGTCTTCTCAGTAATCTTCATGCCTATCAGTTCAGAGTTTGTAGGCAAAGTGTGGTTTGGCTGGGTAATTGTCAACATTCTCGTCATTCCTTGCAAGCTTCTCTCAAGGAGTTTTAAAGAGCACAATCCAATCTTTGAATACATTGACAACAGAACCTATAGAATTTCCACTTCTGTTAGAAGCAGTCACGAAATCGGGGTAATTACATTGGGGGACTATTTTTTCTGGAATATTCTGAGTGAGCTTTTTAAAGTAGGAAACATTGCTTTAATTCCAAATTTGATTACGGTTCCTGCAATGTACATATATTTAAAATCTCTTCAATATAGAATTAGAGGGCTTCCAGAAAATCTAGAGAAAAATGAAGAATTTTCCGAATCCTTTATTCCTTCAATGCTAATCCCAAAAATGGCCTTCTATTTGATAGTAACAGCCGTAATCTTGGGGCTCATTTCAGGCGCAGTGGTAATTGGTCTAGTTTGGTACGGAAAAGTTTTCAGATAAGCGCTTGTAGATCTCACGCAATAGCGTGAACTACAGAGTTCTTGGGCAATCTAAGCAAGCTTGCAAAAAGGCTCAACTTGAGTGAGAATTAGCTATCAATTTCTTCAGGAGGTAAAATGGCTACATCTCTCAGTGATATCCAGGCAAAAATTAAAGCTCTTCAAGAACAGGAACAAGAGCTTATTAAAAGTGAAAAACACAATGTAATTCAAGAACTTAAAGAGAAAATTTCAGCCTACAAAATTACATTTAAAGAACTCGGCTTCACTGCTCCTGTCGTAGCTACTGAGGAAACTGCAGCAAAAGCTGAGAAGAAGGAGCCTGCGGAGGCCAAGTACCGAGATCCAGAGACGGGAGCAGGCTGGTCAGGTGGGCGAGGAAAACGGCCAGCTTGGGTCAATAAACTTTCTGAGCAATGGGAAAAAGACGGTAAGAAATTTAAGGATGAAATTCAGAATTATTTGATCCAAAAATGACCTTTTAAAATAGTCATGTATTCTGTAAGCCCCTATTTAAGGGGCTTTTTTATTTCTAAATAATTTTAATTGACAGATATAATAAAAATGTGATCTAATTCAATTCTCATAAAAATAAAGAAAGGAAATTTATGAAAAAGGAGTTCTTTAAAAGTCTTAAAAACCTAATTGAAGGCAATCAAGCAAAAAGAGAAGTTGATGTTATTTTGGAAGTGTATGAATATGCATTCACTCTAATCAACAGACATTCTCAATATGATGTGCTTAACTATCTAGCAGATATAGATATCAAAGATAATGAAACCTTGCAGTGTGCAGTTAAGCTATTAAATGCAATGGCACAAAATAGACCATTTGATGATTTGCTGACCGAGTTTATTGAAGTTGAACATATTGCAAATACTAATTTAGGTCAGTATTTCACTTCAGTAGATGTTGCTGACATGATTTCAGTGTTTAATTCAATTGATTATCGCAGTAAAAAAAATCAACGAGAAAAATATCAGTACTATAAATTCTCAGATGAATGCGGCTGTGGTGCTGGCTCATTAACCCTTGCATTCTTAAGAGGTATTGATGCGGAGTCAAGTGATGTCAGAGACTTTCAAAATCTTGAAATCTGGCTAAATGACATTGACGAAAATATAGCAAGAATTGCGACCTTGACGATTTTCATATCTGGTGTTATTCATTCTAGGCATATAGGTGTAATTTATACACAAGCCAAGAACATACTTACAGAGCATAGTGTCTTTAAACCTATATCTCAAATAATTGCTAATGAATTTAGATATAAGATATCGCTAAATATTAGTGCTAAAACCTCATTTGAGGAAAGATTGCCTGCATTTAATGAGCTAATGAATAGATTTTCCAAAATAGACTCTTACACCACTAAAGATTTCTAAGTAAGAAACAACAAATCCCCACGCAGGGGATTTTTTTTGTCTATATGTATCATCGTATTTTAATTCTTGATTTATGCTTTTCTTTGTCATGCTTCTCTTTGAACGCTTGGTTGTTTTTTTCGGCATTCAAGATGGCTAATTTCTGTTGAAGCTCTGCAATTTTGATAGGGTCTTTTAACGATGAAAGTTTAATAATCAAGGTGGCTATTTGAGAGTCAATAATAGCCAAAGATGTGCTTGATTGATGCGATGTGTCTGCAGAAACACATGATAAATTCTCATTGAAATTCTCAAAATTAAAAGAGTTGTGTTGAATTGTCGGAGCATGTTCGCTTCGCTCTTGCAAAGGGGGAGCGATGCTATCGCCCATTTTCTCTTTGGAAGGAATAACAGGGGCTACAGTCATCTCAATATTTGGTATGGTACGTAGATAGCATGATGGCTGCTTATCTGCATTAGCAGATGATAAACGGGATGTGCTGGCTTCCTTTTTGATAAGCGAAGGTCTATTTTTTAATGTGTTTTGGAACTTGGATTTGCTAGGTGTGTGATATTTGTCAAGGTTGTACTTTTCTCGTTCTTTTCTTAGCTGTGCAATTGTATTTATTGCCATCGCACGGTCTAGTTCACTCAGTTTTTCCTTGGACGAGGAGCTTAGTAGCTTTTTATAGTTGGAATCACTTTTGAAAATTTCACCTTGAAATCTCATGGATTTCTCCTTGTCCGAAAACTTGACACTTATATAGTTATGTCCCACTCTTGTTACTTTGTGGCCTTGAGAATTCAAGAATAGGATTAAATCGTTTCTATTGAGAATTTTTCCTGTTTTAGCCATAGTTCTGATTTTTTTAGCAAATTGTGGTTTTCTAGTTTTTTTCTCAAATACATCAAATAACTGGGTGAAGCCGTCACTTGTGACTTGTTTGTAACCCAATTTATCATTTTGCATTATTTGCCAGGCTTCTAATAGTCGCATATTCTTTGATCCAGGCGGGAATGCGTTAAATGCTTTTCCCTTGGATGTTTGTTTGGGGATTAGGAAGTGCATTTCGGTATTGCCTTTTTCCCTATGTAAGACCCATAGAATCGGCACATCGTCTCTAAACATGTGAGGCATGAAAGTCTCCTGAAAGTCTTCACACATCTCTTTCAATTGTTCATAGGATGGATTCTCACTATCTCTAAAAGCAACTACTCCAGATGTGTACTTGTTTTGGCGGTGATTGTTATCTATTAGAAATGCAGTTGCATGCTTAGAGCCTTGAAAAATCCGTGGCTGGATAGATCTTACTTTGCCTTCTGCATCATTGCCTAACAGGTAATTAATTGGTCCTCGTGATGATCCCTTGCCGACGTTTTTAAAAATTTTGATAATCATCTGTTGCCCCTTAATGCTAGCTCTTTCAATTCATGCAGAATGCCTTTTAATTCTTCTAAATATTGTTCCTTTGAGGAATGAGCATTAACTTTGTGTGCAATTTGATTTATGTTTGTTCCAATTTTCTTAATTTGATTTAGTGTTGAGATAGTTAAAAACATATCCTCATTATTTTTGTATATTTTTGACTTGTTATTTCCCAATGCCTTATCTCGTAAATATTTGGCGATTGTTTTTCTCTCCTGAATTGCTCTTCTCTCAATTTCAAGGAATTCATCTTCGCTTGCTCTGATGTGGATTTGTTTATTTCTTATGTATTGGCAAGTGTCACTTTTGTCACTTCTTCCAGATTTCATTTTTTTTCTTTTCATCTCCATACATGTCCTTTATTTTTTCTCTTCTATATTTTTCAAAACCGACTTGACCGATATCAGTTTTAAAATAGCCATTTTTTTATTGTGACTTCCTGTGTGCTTGATAAGCATTTCAGTTAGTTCTTTAATTTCATTTTCAAGTTCTTTTGTTATGCTTTTCATGCCTATCCTTTATTCTTATTCGGGGTATGGGGTATCCCCATATACAAACACTAGCAAGAAATTTATTTTGTGTCGCTAGTGAGTTACCTTGCTTTGCTTTTTCTTATTTTTTCTATTCCTGAAATTTCCTCATTTAATTTTTTGATAATTTCCCAAATTTCTTGGATTTCTTCATCGGTGTGACTTATGTTTTCATCATGCTTTTTAAGCAGATGAATTAGTCTTATTTGCATAAAGTCCTTCATGATAAATCTCCTTGTCTATTACAGATAAAGATACGCAGAATAATTAAGTAGTCAAGTTATTTAAGACGAAAAAAAAGAGTCTTGCGACTCCATTATTTTTTTTCGTTGTGGGATATTTCGTTTACTGTCGTAAACGACTTCTTTATCAGTAAAGAAGCAAACTGTCAGTCTTCGTATATATTGCATATATCCTCGCTGAGTCTAAATACCATTTTATCTTTTCCAGAATACCGAAATAGCTCAATACAAACATCCTAATACCTTAATTTGTCTGCCTTCCTGTCTCCTGTGAATCTGAAGATTCCCAGGAAACGGAAGGCAAAGTTTTCCCTAAGCTGAACATAAATTCATGCTGGGACTTTGGCCATTTCCGTACCTGGGACGCTATTCCCGAGGGGTCCGTTTAGGATCAATAATAAATTAACTATATTGATTTGGCAATTCATGAGGTTAATCTCATTGATACGAGGTTTGCTCTTAGTCTTCCCTGTTGCTTTGTATCAGTACCATTCTAACAACTTAAATATATTCGGCTTTTTCGTTATGCCAGGCTTAACTCGGTAGCCAGTTAATTTGGGTTTATCTTTTGGTTATTTTTTAATAGATGCCAGCCATCTATACGAGTAATATATTTGAAAGGGATTTCCGAACCGAGGTAAACGACGCATAAAAAATCCCTATGCGACAGTTGTAATTAAATAATCTGCTATTGTCAAGTGGAATGAAGTAAATTTAATTAGACTGGCACAGTTCTCTCATTACTTTATCTTCTTTTTGGTATTATCGGATTTTTATTTATTGAGGCAATGTCGTTTGGGATTTTTGTTTCCGTACGGTATAGTCTTATGATTAGGGCTGCTGATAGACCTCTATTTATCTCATCTTCTATACATGCAACCACCTCGGTGTTATGCTTATTCAATTCATTAATAAAGTAGTGCAGTCCCAGCTCTATTGATTCAATATCTTTGAAGTCAATTGCAGTCAATCGCATAGCCTTCAATTGTCTAATTGATTTGATTATTTGTATAATTACTATAATTTCCGTTTGCGTTATCTTCATAAAAAACCCTCCATACTGAGAATATAGAGGGTTTTTCATAAATTGCAAATTTCAAAAATTTGTTCTTAGTTTTCCTTTGAATAGCGGCTTCTCTATATTTTCTTTAATTTTTTCAGCCGCATTTATTCTCTCTTGCCTCATTGCGGCGCGTCTCTCTTTCTCATGATGTTTCTTAAAGAATTCTTTGAATTTCGTGTCGGATATCTTAATCCCTTCAAAGTCTAGTTTGTATGAGAGATTATTGATTGTGGCTTTTAGAGCTTGCAGGCCTACGTCATGAGTATAGACTTTAATGTGGACTGAATCAGATGATTCATCATTATGACCGACGATTTGAAGAGCATGAACAGGATTGGAGTTCAAAGTATGAAGTCGCGTAATTACGGTATGCCTGAAGGAATGAAAGACTTTTCTTTCATTTGATATTTTCAAATTCTTTCTCAAGTAGTCTGAGAACTGACGCCCGACATTTTTTCCTCTCCCATTTTTTCCATCAATTAGATGAGGGAACAAGAATTCATTTCCGAGCTCCAGCATATAGCTGTGGTAATTCAGAAAACCCATTTCAATTAACTTCTCATGAATGGGAACTACTCTTCTTGCTGAGTTATTTTTCCCTTTTTCTATCTCAATAGAATCTACGCCATCAATTGTCAGAATGTTCTTTGTTTTAAGGCTGGCTATTTCTTCTCGTCTTGCTCCAGTAAATAGAGCAATCAAGGGCATGAAATAGTAGTCAGGCTTATTGAATTTATTTTTATATTCCTGTGAGAAAATTGCGGTTAGATCATCATTTGAGAATGGCTCATAGCTTTCGTGTACTATTGTTTTATTGGACGTGATTTTTAAGTCTTTTGTCGGTGCTTCATTGCTGGCGGTGTAGTAGCCGTTATGTAGTGCCCACTCAAAAAGCCCATTTAATTCTCCAAGCTTTGAGTTAATTGTTTGGGGTTTCAGTTTTTCTACGATCTGCGTTGACTTCCAGGCAACAAACTCTTGCTTAGTGAATTCGTTAATTTCAAGATCATTGAATAACTCTTGGAATTGATCATAAGTGCGCTTCTTTGCGAGACGCGTATCATCGTTGTTATCCAGCGTTCGTTCGATCAAGTACAGTTCTACGATTTCACTGAATTTTTTAGATTTTTGAACGACTTTTTTTGCCTCCCTATGGCTTGGACTGGGGGCGGCATTTACAGCCTCTTCAAGCTCTTTTCGGATCTTCAGAGCCTCCATCATTCGCTGGTGGTCTTCCGCAGTGCCATCCGTTCTCATGACACCCCTAGATAGGTCTATTTCATATCGGCGGGAAGAAGGTTTGTCATGTAGCAGATGCTGGAAGTCTTGTAGAGTAGGCTTTTTCATTGCTCGGATTTGTTCAAACGATTTGTTGAACTCTAATGCCAGAAGCCTAGCTACTTGCGGATTTTTTGTGTTGAGACTGTGCTGAGTTTCCCTCAGCTTGCCTGTGGAGTCGTATGTATAGACACGAAGGCAATAGACACCAACGCGGTTGGTGCGAAGTCTTGGAACTTTGATAGGCAACTCGGTACACCTTGTGAGGACACCGAGTTTTTGGATTTGCCTAAAAATTCAATGAAATCAACAACTAAAAGTTGCTGGAGCGGGTGATGGGAATCGAACCCACATTATTTGCTTGGGAAGCAAGAGTCCTACCACTGAACGACACCCGCGTTTGCTGACATTGTAGCCATAGAAATCGCAACACCCGCTGTGCTGCTGCCGCATTGGCTACAGTCAGGTTGTGTGACTCAGTTTCCCTTCTTGCCAGGGAAAGCCCAGGCCTGCTTTTTCTCATCGAGCGGCTGCAGCTTCCATTTCTCCAGCTCGGCATCGCGCTCGGTCTCGCGGCGCACATCGATGCGGCGTGCCGTGTGCTTGGCAACGACGGCGAGTTTTTGCAGATCGGTATCGCGCAGCGTCGGATCGGGCTCGGTGCTGAAGCAGCACAGGGTGCCGTAGATCTGACCATCCGCGAGGATGATGGGGGTGCTCAGGTGGGCGCCCACGCGGAAAGGGGTGGCAGGGAGTTTGGCCGACTCGATGTGCTCTGCCGCATCATGCACCAGTGGCGGCAGGCGGCCGTCGAGCACGCATTGGCAGAAGGACTGCTCCAGTGAGGAGCCGCCACCGGTCTCGATCAAGGCCTTGTCGGCGCTGTGATCCACATGCTTGAAGGTGCGCTGGCCATTGCGGATCTCGGAGACAAAGATCACGTCCATTTTCAGATGCTCGCGCAGGCCGTGCAGCACCTCTTTGACGTTCTGGTCGATCAGGTCATCGGCGCCTTCGGCCGTGGCCACCAGCAGCTCGCTCATCGATACTTCCAGCGCGTCAGGTGCGTAATCCCATAAATGAATGGCCATAGTTGTTCTCGCTATTTCCATGCGCTACCCGTTAGCGCATCCCGGTCGCGTTTGATGATAACGGCACTGAAAAGCGTGTGCATCCCTGGCAGCAGGATTGAATTACTCTTTTACATGGAAGCGAGCGCACACGCGGTGCTAGCTCCGCTAACCCGGATTCAAGCGGACTCGTCGATCCAGGTCAGGCGGCCCTGGCCGAGCTCATTCATCCTGGCGACAAAGTCAGGCGCCTGCGACGCGACCAACTCGATCTCGGCAAGCACATCATCGCCGTGGCTCACCTGCAGTAACTGCGCGTTGGCGCTGGCAACCTCGCGCCGCATGCCGCCTTCGAGCGCATAGGGCAGGCGGCATTGCAGGCGGGTCATTGCCTGGCGCTCGACTTTTTCTGCTTTCACCATCGCCTGGGCAATGGCGTCGGTGTAGGCCCGCACCAGACCGCCGGCGCCCAGCTTGACGCCGCCAAAATAACGCACCACGGTCGCCAAGGCGCCTTCGATCTGCTGGTGGCGCAGCACATCGAGCATCGGGCGGCCGGCAGTGCCGCTGGGCTCGCCATCATCGACCGCGGCAGACTGCCCGCCCGCCATCAGCGCCCAGCAGACATGGTTGGCACCGGGGTGCTGCTCGCGCAGGCTCTGCACAATGACCAGGGCTTGTGCACGATCCTGCACGGGCTGAACGCAGCCGATGAAGCGGCTTTTCTTGATGATCAGTTCGCTGTGAACGGGCTGGGCCAGGGTGTAGGGCATGCGTTGCGTGGAGAAGACGTTTGCTTACACTGTCATGCGTCAACGTCGCCTAGATGTCATGCGTTAGACACATATCATTGTTTCAATGACGGGAGCGCTCCAGTGATGGAGTGGCTTGCCGCAGTGGAGACCTCAGGCGCAGCCAGGCGCGAGTCTACCCCGATTTTTCCAAGAACCATTTCATACCACCGACTGACACATTACCCGGGAGCGACCATGCAACACCAACTGCAAACCAATTTGGATTCCTTGAACAACCATGGGTTCGGACGTGCAGGTTTGGAGACGCCCGCCTATGTGACTGAAGTATTGGCAGCCCTGCCAACGACCCCCAGTGCCAATGACGATGGCAGCTATGTGGACCTGGCCCAGCGCGTGCGCGAAGGCGGTGAGTGGTAAGGCGCTGAGCAAGCGCGCCAGGATGGGCTACCGGTTAACAGACATCACCCGTATCGCGTAAACGCCATAGGCAGCCTGGGCTGCCTTTTTTATTTGCGGTGCCATGCCCAGCCATGCGACAATCATGGGCTATTTGATGCAGCGCAAAAAATGCGGTTTTAATACTCTTTGCTGGTGGCCATAGCCCCCGCCAGCCAGGGACCGGTGATTATCCAAGCCTGGCGCCGCGCTGCAATGCCTTGACCGCCCTGGTCTGAACTGGGGCCTTGCCCCCGCAGATGCTTCCAAATACATAGCATCAATACCCGTACAAGTGCGCGCTACGGGCTATTTTTTTAGAATATCGGACCCGCCACCCTGGCGCCGAGCCCCGCGTGCATTACTCCACGACTGTTGTTGCCCATGTCTGCCCCGATTGATGTTTCTTTTTTTGAACGTGCTGCCAAGCCGCTGACCAGCTACAAGCCGTACTGGGCCAAGCGCTTTGGTGCTGCGCCATTTCTGCCGATGAGCCGTGCCGAGATGGACCAGCTGGGCTGGGACAGCTGCGACATTATCCTGGTCACCGGTGACGCCTATGTGGACCACCCCAGCTTTGGCATGGCCGTGATTGGCCGCGTGCTGGAGGCCCAGGGCTTTCGCGTGGGCATCATTGCGCAGCCCGATTGGCAAAGCGCCGAGGCCTTCAAGGCGCTGGGCAAGCCCAACCTGTTCTGGGGTGTGACGGCGGGCAATATGGATTCGATGATCAACCGTTATACGGCTGACCGCAAGATCCGCTCCGACGACGCCTACACGCCAGGCGATGTGGGCGGCAAGCGCCCGGACCGCGCTGCCATCGTCTACAGCCAGCGCTGCCGCGAAGCCTACAAGGATGTGCCGATTGTGCTGGGCGGCATCGAAGGCTCGCTGCGCCGCATTGCGCATTACGACTACTGGAGCGACAAGGTCCGCCGCTCGATTGTGGTGGACAGCAAGTGCGACATTCTGCTCTACGGCAATGCCGAGCGCGCGCTGGTCGAAGTGGCCCACCGCATTGCCGCGCGTGAGCCGGTCGAGAACATCACCGATGTGCGCGGCACCTCGTTTTTCCGCCGCGCATCTGAAGAGGGCTGGCTCGAGGTGGACTCCACCACGGTCGACGAGCCCGGTGAGGTCGAGCCCCATATCAACCCCTACATGACGACCAGCGAGCAGGCCGAAGCCCAGGGCCAGAGCTGCGCGAAGGAAGACGCGGAAAAGCAGGGCGCTGATGCGTCCACGGCCGCGCCCGCCGCAGCGGCCTGTGGCACGGCTGCAGGCGCTGCCAGCACCAGCGCACCCACGCTGTCGAATGTGCAGCCGCTGCAGTTTGTGCCCAACCTCTCGCTGCGCCACAAGTCCAAGATGCCGGCGCGCGACCGCACCGTGCTGCGCCTGCCCAGTTTTGAAGAGGTCAAGAGCGACCCGATCCTCTACGCCCATGCCAACCGCGTGCTGCACCTGGAGACCAACCCCGGCAACGCCCGCGCGCTGGTGCAGGCCCATGGTGAAGGAGCCACGGCCCGTGATGTGTGGATGAACCCGCCGCCCATTCCGCTGACCACCGCCGAAATGGACTGGGTGTTTGGCCTGCCCTATGCGCGCAGCCCGCACCCGGCCTATGCCGACGAGAGCGGCAGCCACGAAGGCGCGACCAAGATCCCTGCCTGGGAGATGATCCGCACCTCGGTCAACATCATGCGCGGCTGCTTTGGCGGCTGCACCTTCTGCTCGATCACCGAGCACGAGGGCCGCATCATCCAGAGCCGCTCGGAAGACTCCATCATCCAGGAGCTCGAAGACATCCGCGACAAGGTCAAGGGCTTTACCGGCACCATCTCGGACCTGGGCGGCCCCACGGCCAATATGTACCGCCTGGGCTGCAAGAGCCCGCAGATCGAGGCGGCCTGCCGCAAGCCCAGCTGCGTGTTCCCCGGCATCTGCCCGAACCTGCACACCGACCACGGTCCGCTGATCAAGATCTACCGCCGCGCGCGCAAGCTCCCTGGCATCAAGAAGATCCTGATCGGCTCGGGCCTGCGCTATGACCTGGCGGTCAAGTCGCCCGAGTACATCAAGGAGCTGGTGCAGCACCATGTGGGCGGCTACCTGAAGATCGCCCCCGAGCACACCGAGGCCGGGCCACTGAACAAGATGATGAAGCCGGGCATTGGCAGCTATGACCGCTTCAAGCAGCTGTTTGAAAAGTTCAGCGAAGAGGCGGGCAAGAAGCAGTTTCTGATTCCCTACTTCATTGCCGCCCACCCGGGCACCAGCGATGAGGACATGATGAACCTGGCGATCTGGCTCAAGAAGAATGGCTTCCGCGCCGACCAGGTGCAGACCTTCTACCCCAGCCCGATGGCTACGGCCACCGCGATGTACCACAGCGGCCGCAATACGCTCACCAAGGTGCGCCGCCAGATGCGCGACGAGGCCGAGGAGCGCGTCGACATCGTGCGCGGTGAAAAGCGCCGCCGTCTGCACAAGGCGTTCTTGCGCTACCACGACCCCAACAACTGGCCGCTGCTGCGCGAAGCGCTCAAGACCATGGGGCGCTCGGACCTGATCGGCAATGGCAAGCAGCACCTGATCCCGACCTTCCAGCCGCTGGTCGATGGCAGCTACCAAAGCGCGCGTAAGAAAAACAGCACCAGCTCCAAAAGCGGTAATGGCCTGGGCTATACCACCAACAAGGATGGCAAGGCTGTAGCGCTGGCACCGCGCCGCCCGCAGGAGCAGCAAGAGCCCAAGGGCGATGTGCGCTTTCGCAGTGCGCAACCCAAGCCCGGTCAGCTGCTGACCCAGCACAGCGGATTGCCGCCACGGGCTGGCGTGCGCGCCGGCGCGGGCAAGCCTGGCTTGGCTAAAAAGTCGGGCCCCGCGCGCAAGGGCAGCCGCTAAGACTGCGGTGTTGTTGCACCCAGATCGCCGCAAAGGCGCCAAGCGAAGGCTTGGCGCCTTTGTTTTTGGCGGGTTGGGGAGGCAGCCACCGGCCAGCGTGCTGGAGCGATGGTCTGCACAACCCTTGCCCCACGGGGCGGCCAAAGCAGGGGCTTTGGCAGCGGGGGGTTAGCCCATCAGCTTCTGCCCATGGCGGTGCAGTGCCGTAATGCCCGCAACCAACAGCAGCAAGCCGGCCCAGACGCCGCTGATCGGAATGGGTTTGCCTGCCACGACGCTGCCCGCTTCCAGGCCACTGGCTTCCTGCTTGGTGGCAGCCTTGTGCGCGCCAGCGGCCAGCGCAACCCCCCAAGGGGCACTGCCTACCGTCACGGCGCCATGCACTTCCTGGGTGGCGGTATCGATGATGGACAGGCTATTGCGCTGCGGATTGCTCACATAGGCATGCGTCCCGGCCGGATGGAAGACGACATGCTGGGGTGTCTGGTCCACCTCGATCACAGCGGCCACCGCGTGGCTGGCAGTGTCGATGACCGACACGGTGCCGTCGCCGCTGTTGGTGACATACGCCTGGGTGCCTGCGGGGTGGAAGGCGATGCGACTGGGATGCTGGCCGACAGCGACCGTGGCGACGACGCTGTGGGTTCGCGTATTGATTACGGTGACACGGCCACGGGCTTCGTCTGACGCGCGGTTGACCACATAGGCTAGGTTGCCTGCCGGGTGTACCTTGATATCGCTGGCATCGGCGCCGACGCTGATGCGCTCGAGCACCGTGCCGCTGCTGGGGTCGATCACCGCCACTTTGCCGACATCGGGGTCGCGGTGTTGTTCGAGCGAATACAGGCGTGAACCATCGGGATGGACGGCCATGCCGCGGGTGTTTTGGGGGCTGACGGGAAACATGCGCATGAGTTGGTGGGTGGCGGTATCAATGACGGCAATCGCGCCGCCGCCAGGCGTGGTGGTGTCGACATAGGCCAGTGCCCCGGAAGGGCTGAAAACCACATCGTTGCTGACATGGTTCAAAGCAATGCCTGTGAGCAACTGCTGCTTGTTCAGATCGAGTACCGCAATGGTGGCGGACCAGACGCTAGAGAGATAGGCCAGGCAGCCGTCCGGGCTGATGGCAATCTCCTGGGGCATGGCCATGCCGGCGGGGATGGTGGTGATGCTGCGCTTGCTCGCCACATCGACCACCGAGACATTGCTGTCATCGCGGTTGACCACATAGGCCAGCGGTGCGGCCTGGCCCAAGCCGAAGGCGCAGCACAGCGCCATGGCACCGGCCCAGCGCAAGCTCCAGCGCGGCCATCCTTTCAGATTGACTAGCACGATTGAATGTAAGAAATTAATTAATTATATTAATGTACATCATAAGTTGCGGCAAAACGCATACTGGTGCATCGAATCAAGATTGTTGGCAATCCGGGGCAGGCTTCCCCCGCGCAAGGGGGAAAGAGGTCGTCGCCTGTCCCGCACACGGCGGTGCCCAAGAGCTGGCCAGCGCAGCAAAGCGCTGGCTGCAAAATGCGCATTTCGTGACTGCCTGCAACACGTCATTGCAGTCCGCCACTGACCAGGTGCTGCCGTGTCAGCAACGGTGGGCGGAATGCAGCCAGGGCTGCCTCGGCTAGTGCACGCGGTCCGTGGGCAGTGCCTCGGTAGTGTCGGAGAAGGGCTGGGGCCGTCCTACTGCATAGCCCTGCGCGTAGTCGATGCCCATGCCGCGCAGGGTATCGACAATCTCGGGCGTGGATGCGAACTCGGCAATGGTCTTCATGCCCAGCGCATGGCCCAGGTGGTTGATGGCGTCCACCATCGCGCGGTGTGCAGGCTCATTGAGCATGTCGGCGACGATGGCGCCATCGATCTTGAGAAAGTCCACGGGCAGGTTCTTGAGCGAACCAAAGGACGAGACGCCAGCGCCAAAGTCATCCATCGAGAAGCGGCACCCCATGGCCTTCAAGGCCTTGACCAAGCGGATGGCGTTGGGCAGATGCGTGATGGCAGCAGTCTCGGTGATCTCAAAGCACAGCGTGCGCGGGTCCACGCCATAAAGGGCAATCTGCTCTTGCAAAAAGTCCAGCAGGCGCTCATCACCCAGCGAGGTGCCTGAGAGGTTGATTGCGCAGCAGGAGATCGCTGGGCGGTGCGCGGCTTTTTGCAGGCGGGCCAGGGTCTGCAGGGTTTGCTTGACCACCCAGCGGTCCACCATCGGCATCAGCCCATAGCGCTCGGCTGCTGGAATGAACAGCACGGGACTGATGATGTTGCCGTCGGGCAGGCGCATGCGTATTTGCACCTCGATGTGCAGGCCGCCCCCTGCGATATCGTCTGCGGAGGTGCTCAGCGCTTCAATGGTTTGTGCATACAGGCAGAAATGCCCACCTTCCAGCGCTGCCTTGATGCGTTCGACCCATTCCATCTCTCCGACATAGCGGGCAATTTCCTGGTCCACACCCGGGTCATAGGCATAGACATTGTTGCGGCCGCGCTGCTTGGCGCCGTAGCTGGCCATGTCAGCTACGCGCAGCACTTCCTCGACCGACGCCAGGGGTGCTGCGAGCTTGACCAGGCCAATGCTGATGCCCGCACTCAGACTGCGCTCACCCCACTGGATGCGCACATTCTGCGCGGCATCGCGGATCTGCTCGGCAATGTGCTTGGCGTCATCAAAGGAGCAGTGCTTGAGCAAAATGGCAAATTCGTCACCACCGACACGGGCCAGCGTGTCCCCGGCGCGCAGGCAGCGCTGCAGCATGGCGCTCATCGCGCGCAGCATGGCGTCACCTGCAATGTGGCCTGCGGTGTCGTTGATGACCTTGAACTGGTCCAGGTCCAGGTACATGATGGCATGGTCGCCCGGCGCTGCCCCAGCCTGTTTGGTCTGCTCCAGGAACACGCCCAGCAGGCGCTCAAACTCATAGCGGTTGACCAGACCGGTCAGCTGGTCATGGGTGGCCTGCCAGGCCAGCTCGCGGATATAGCTTTGCTCCTGGCTCACATCGTGCAGCACAAAGACCGCTTCGGTCGTGCCAGTGTCGTCACCGATCGGCGTGAACGCGAGTTTGACCTCGCGCATATGGTGCTGCGCATCACAGAGCCGGAAAATCGTCTCGCGCGGGTGCTCGCGCCCTTGCAGGGCATCGGCGATGGCTGTTTGCACCAGCGCAATGCTGGCGCCCCTGTCGCCGTCTCTTTGGTTCGCCATAACAGCCGGAGGTGCATGCATGTGCTGCACCAGTTCGCTGGTCACCAGTTGCTCCAGGCTCATCCCCAGCAGCTCTTCGGCCGCACGGTTCATGTACATCACATGCCCGGCTGCATCGGTGGTGATGACCGCCTCGCCAATAGCGGCCAGCGTGGTGGAGGCGCGCTCCCTGACGAGATCCAGCGCATCTTCGGCGCGGGCCGTTTTGCGCTGCAGGCGCCAGGTATGGCCCATCAGCAGGCCCAGCATGGCCAGCGCAATGCCGATATTGATGGACCACAGCCATTTGTTCATCGCCCGCGATGTATCGCCCAACACCTTGTTGAAGGCCCGCTCGGCCTCGGACAGCTGTATCTGCAGTGCATTGATCTGGGCCAGCCAGCTTTGCTTTTGCTCCGGGGTAGGGGGAGCTAACTGCATGCTGGCATAGATATCGCCCGCCAGATTCTGCAGCTCCTGCAAAGGTTCATCGGCGTCTTGCCAACGGCCCAGCAGCTGGCCGATGGATGCGGTGTGCTTGAAATACACCGTCAGCCAGATCAGGGCATTGATCTCTTCGGGCTCATTGTGGCCTTGCAGCAGCAGCAGGGCCGCCTGGGGTCTGGCCGCATAGCCACGCTCTTCGAGCATCAGGCGCGCCTGCATGTCGCTCATGGGGATATGCAGGCCTTGGTGGAACTGCTCATAGGCGGCAGGGTCACCGCTCACCGCATAGCGTGCCAAGGCATAGGTTGCATCTTTCTGGCCCTTGCTCCACTGGCTCTCGCCAGAGCTGAATGCTCGCATCGCCCCCAGAATATGCAGGCTGGAAATGGCCAGCACGGTCTGCACGATCGCCAACGCCACAAAGGGCCAGATGCTCAGCAGCAAGCTGCGCTTGCCCTTGGGCAGGGCATAGCCTCGCACAGGCTTGGCGTCGCTATGCACCGTTGTCGGCATCGGCGGAGTCAGACGCGGCATGGCTGCCCCGCTAGGGATCCGAGATAGGCCAACCCCGCTTCCGGCTGGAGACGCGATCTGGAGGGCGGGCAGGGCAGGTCAGCAAACATGGTGGGCGCGGTGCGAGGACGGTGAGACAAAGACGGTCCCAAAAAAATCATTCAAGCATAGTAATATGCTATTTGATGATTGAGTCCTTTAAATTGTAGTTATTTGGGGTAAATACGGGGAATTTTTCACGGGTGGGGGAGACGGCAATATGTAAGCAATGTTGACCATTTCGCAGAGATGCGCAAGCACCATCATGGCATTCTTTGCGTCGCACGCTCTACCGCGATGGCGGCCAAGCCTTGGCACAATGGCTGCTGCGGCACAAGCCTCACCATCTATACAAGGAGCCACACAGCATGTCAGCACAGCGTCCGTTCAAGGTTTTGGGAATCCAGCAAGTAGCGATAGGCGGTACCGATAAGGAGCGCATGAAAAAACTCTGGGTCGACATGCTGGGCCTGGCACAAACGGGCAGCTTCCGCAGCGAGCGCGAGAATGTCGATGAGGATATCCTGGCGATGGGCCAAGGGGCCTTCGCCGTCGAAGTAGACATCATGCAGCCGCTGGACATCGACAAAAAGCCTGCCGTACACGCCACGCCCCTCAACCACATTGGTCTGTGGATCGACGACCTGCCCCAGGCCGTGGCCTGGCTCACCGCCCAGGGCGTGCGTTTTGCGCCAGGCGGCATTCGTCCCGGCGCTGCAGGCCATGACATCTGCTTTTTGCATCCTAAGAGCAATGACGAGTTCCCCATCGCCGGCGAGGGCGTGCTGATCGAGCTGGTGCAGGCACCCGCCGATGTGATTGCGGCGCTGGGTTGAGGCGGTCTTCAGCATGGCGGATACCCCCACTTTTCAAGCCTGTGTCATCCCGGTGCTGCGCAGCTTCGACGCCCAGCGGGCTGCAGAGTTCTACCAGGAGTTTCTGGGCTTTGCACAGGACTGGACCCACCGCTTTGGTGACGACTTTCCGCTCTACCAGCAGCTGAGCCTGCGCAGCGCTGCGGGCCTGGCCTGCTTGCTGCATCTGAGCGAACACCATGGTGATGCCTGCCCCGGCAGTACGGTGCGCATTGCCTGGCCGCAGCTGCAGGCCTTCCAGCAAAGATTGCTGGCCAAAAACTACCGCCATGCCAAGCCCGGGCTGGAGCGCATGCCCTGGGGCATGCTGGAGATGCGCATTGCCGATCCCTTTGGCAACCACCTGGTGTTCTTTGAAGAGCTGCCAGCGGCACCAGAAGGTGCGGCTGCCTGAGACACTGCGCTGAGCCCCACAACCGCCGCACGCCGTTGCGGCTTTTTTATGCGCGCATTTTGCAAAGACCCTTAAAGGCACTGGGACTAAAACACGGCGCCAGTGTCAATAAACTCCCAAATTCTGCCAGTGGTATTTGGCGAGCGGGGCCAAAGCTGGACGGCCATGGCCCAGATGGGCATCTGCCCGCGTTCCTGGCACCTTATCTGCTGCTATCTGCATGCCTTGTTACCGCGGCGGAGCCTTCCAGTCAATGCACAAAGCAGGTGGTTGGCTGCATATTGGCAGACATTGCAGCAATCTGTCTTCTTCATGCCTGCAATGCACCTGCAACAGCGCCTTAAGTTGACGGCCCAGAAAAGCTGCCAGACAGGGCCGGAAGAGCCGGTGACGCAAGGGGCCGATGCGGCCTGGTAATGGACACAATAACTGCCATACCCAGGCATACCGCACCGGGTAGCGATTGAGGAGATTTCCCATGTCCAGCCCCCATACCCCGGATGCCGCCCTGTCAGCGGTGCATTGGCATCCCAGAGCTGCCGCAACCCAGCCGGCAGCCAAAGAGCCCTGGCCGGTGGCCCAAGTGCAAGCCCTGTTGGAGATGCCCTTCATGGCCTTGATGTTCCACGCGCAAACGGTCCACCATGCGCACTGGTCAGCCGGTGATATCGAGCTGGCCACGTTGCTTTCCGTCAAAACAGGGGGATGCCCGGAAAACTGCGGTTATTGCCCGCAGTCAGCGGCCTATGACACGGGGGTCAAGGCCGACAAGCTGATGGATGTGGCGGAGGTGGTGCGCGCGGCGCAAGCGGCCAAGGCGGCAGGGGCCAGCCGCTTTTGCATGGGCGCGGCCTGGCGTGCGCCCAAGGACAGGGATATCGCCCAGGTCAGCGCGATGATCGCGGCGGTGAAGGCGTTGGGCCTGGAGAGCTGCGCCACCTTGGGCATGTTGGCACCCCACCAGGCGCAGGCGCTGCGCGATGCTGGGCTGGATTACTACAACCACAACCTGGATACCGGGCCGGACTACTACCGCGATGTGGTCAGCACGCGGCAGTACCAGGAGCGGCTCGATACGCTGGCCCATGTCCGCGCTGCAGGCATCAGCGTATGCTGCGGCGGTATTGTCGGCATGGGCGAGACGCCGGTGGACCGTGCCGCGCTGCTGGCCCAGCTGGCCAATATGCAGCCTTACCCGGAGTCCGTGCCCATCAACAGCCTGGTGCGCGTGCCCGGCACGCCGCTGGCCGATAGCGAACCGGTGGACCCGCTGGATTTTGTGCGCGTGGTTGCAGTTGCGCGCATTGTGATGCCACGGGCCCGCATCCGCCTGTCCGCCGGCCGCCAGCAACTGGGTGAGGCGGTGCAGACGCTGTGCTTTATGGCGGGCGCCAATTCGATTTTCTATGGTGACAAGCTGCTGGTCACCGGAAACCCGGAGGCAGATAGCGACGCCAAGCTGCTGGCCAAGCTGGGCCTGGCGAGCTTGAAAACTGCGGCCTGAGCGAGACGCTCGGACGCATCGGCGCAGCAGGTGAGCACAAAAAAGGCCAGCGCATGCTGGCCTGGTGCGGGTTGCGATGACGGGATCAGCGCCGGCCGCCTTGCGCTTTCAGCGCCTGCGCAATCTCGGTGACGAGGCCGGGGCCCCGGTAGATCAGGCCCGTGTAGATCTGCACCACATCGGCGCCGGCCTTGATCTTCTCGACCGCGTCGGCTCCGCTCAGGATGCCGCCCACGCCAACGATCGGGAACTGCGGGCCCAGCGCAGCGCGCAACTGGCGCACCACGGCATTGCTGGCCTCGAACACTGGCCGGCCCGAGAGGCCACCGGTTTCTTCTGCATGCTGCCGGCCTTGCACCGCATCGCGGCTGATGGTGGTGTTGGTGGCAATCACGCCATCCATGCCATGGGCCTTGAGGCTGTTGGCAATCACGATGACCTGCTCTTCGCTCAGATCGGGGGCAATCTTCAAGAACACCGGCTTGTGCTTGCCATGCTCGCGTGCCAGCTGCTCGCGGCGCTGCACCAGTGCGCTCAGCAGGGCATCGAGCGCCTCATCGCTTTGCAGTGCGCGCAGGTTCTTGGTATTGGGCGAGCTGATGTTGACCGTGATGTAGTCGGCATGGGGGTAGACCGCATCGAGGCACAGCAGGTAGTCGCTGGTGGCGTTTTCGATCGGCGTGGCCGCATTCTTGCCAATATTGAGGCCCAGCAGCAAAGGCGATGCCTGCTTGCGGAACTGCGCCTTTTTCACATTGGCCACAAAAGCGGCCAGGCCTTCGTTGTTGAAGCCCAGGCGGTTGATCAGCGCATCGCGCTCGGGGATGCGGAACATGCGCGGCTTGGGGTTGCCCGGCTGGGCCAGCGGCGTGACCGTGCCCACCTCGACAAAGCCAAAGCCCATGGCGCCCAGGCCATCGATGGCGCGGGCGTTCTTGTCCAGGCCCGCTGCCATGCCCACCCGGTTGGGGAACTGCAGCCCCGCCAAGGTGATGGGGTCGCTCACCCGGCTTTGGCGCCAGGCGCAGGCCAGCGGCGTGTTCTGGCCCTTGGCCAGCATGTCCATCGTGAAGTCGTGGGCAGCTTCGGGCTGCATGCCAAACAGAACGGCGCGGGAGAGGGAATAGGGGATCAGGGACATGGGATGGGATAATCAAGGCGTTATCTGTATTTTCGCTGATCTGATCGCACTACCATGACACAAGACGAATTAAAGGCCGAGGTTGGCCGCGCAGCCCTGCAGTATGTGGTTGCCGGAGAAATCGTAGGCGTGGGCACCGGCTCCACCGTGAACAAGTTCATTGATGCACTGGCCACCATCAAGGACCAGATCCCGGGCGCTGTCTCCAGCTCCGTGGCCAGCACCGAGCGCCTGCGCGCGCTGGGCATCCAGGTGTTCGATGCCAACGAGGTCGAGCGCCTCGCGGTCTATATCGATGGTGCCGATGAAATCGACCACCAGGGTTTCATGGTCAAGGGCGGCGGCGCGGCCTTGACGCGCGAGAAGATCGTGGCGGCGCTCGCCGACCGCTTTATCTGCATTGCGGACGCCTCCAAGCAGGTGCAGACCTTGGGCGCTTTCCCGCTGCCGGTGGAAGTCATCCCCATGGCTGCGGCCCAGATCGCCCGCCGCTTTGCTGCCAAGGGCGGCCATGCGACCATCCGCCTCAAGGATGGCCAGCCCCTGGTCACCGACAACGGCCAGCACATCCTCGATGTCACCGGTCTGGCGATTGCCGACCCTGCCGCCTTTGAGTCGGAAGTGAACCAGTGGCCAGGCGTCATCACCGTCGGCGTATTTGCGCACCAGAAAGCGGCTGTCTGCCTGCTGGGCACCGAGCAAGGCGTGGAAACGCTGGAGTTCTAAAACCGCCAAGCCCCCCACGCCTTAAAGCAATGGCCCGATCCAGCGAATGCCGGGTCGGGCCATTTTTTGTAAGGATGGCGTTTGCTTAGAACACAATCCCGGTCGGGTTGCTGGGCGTGACGCGATCGGGCTCGACGCTCTGGTTACTGGGCGCTGGCTCGGCACTGCCGTCTGCCGGTTGCGCGGCAGCAGGAGCCGCCGGGGCAATCACCTTGGGAATCAAAGGCTGCGCAGGGGCGGGGCGGTAGCTGGAGGGCAGCTTGGACTGGGCTGGATAGCCGGCTGCGTCCAGGTACGCGCTCCAGTCGTTTTCATTAAAGCCACTCAGATGCTGGCTTCCGAGTGTGGCGAAGGGAATGGTGCCATCGGGGTTGAGCTTGCGCAGCGCCTGGATTTCGGCATTGGAGGTCACCGTCTTTTCTGCAAAAGGCACGCCCCGGGTCTGCAGGTAGCGGCGGGCCACATCACAGGCGCCGCAGTCCTTGCTGGTGTAGAAGGTCAGCGGGTACTTGGTGGCCGCTTGTTTGACTTCCAGCGGCAGGTCATTGATCCGGGTACCCGCAGGCTCGGTGACAGCACCCGTCGATACCGATTGGCTCGGTGTGTCGGACGTGGGCGCGCGGTCCGAGAACGTGACCCGGCCATCGGGGCCCACAATGCGGTACACCGTTTGTGCGCTTGCCCAGCCTGCAGCGCAAGCGATTGCGGTGCCGACGAGCATGCTGCCCAAAGCCTTTGTCTTCATGCCTATCCCTCTCTATAGCTGTTGTAGCGCCATTATGCCTGCGCAGCACCCCAACAGGCGGTGGGCTGCGGTCTGCCGGGCACTGCAGGAGTGACCGGCAGGGGCGGCCGGCAGACGGCCCGCTCAGGCCGTCAGCGGCTCGGCCATGCCCTGGTGGCGCAGCAGCGCATCGAGCTGCGGCTCACGGCCCCGGAAGGCCTTGAACGATTCCATCGCTGGGCGGCTGCCACCGGCTTCCAAAATCGCATGCAGGTAGCGCTGGCCCACCTCGCGGTCCACCACATCGCTGCTGCCGCGCTTTTGCGCTGCTTCTTCAAAGCTGGCAAAGGCGTCGGCCGACAGCACCTCCGCCCATTTGTAGCTGTAGTAACCGGCTGCATAGCCACCCGCAAAGATGTGGGTGAAGGTGTTGGGCATGCGGTTGAAGTCTGGCTGGTCGAGCACGGCCACCTGGCGGCGCACATCGCGCATCACGCCATAGATGGCGTCTGCATCGATGCCATTGCCCGACAGCTCGGTGTGGATGCGCATGTCAAACAGCGAGAACTCGATCTGGCGCAAGGTCTGCATGCCCGATTGGAAGTTCTTGGCGGCGATCATCTTGTCGTAGAGCGCGCGGGGCAGCGGCTCGCCGGTGTCGACGTGGGCCGTCATATGGCGCAGCACTTCCCACTCCCAGCAGAAGTTTTCCATGAACTGGCTGGGCAGCTCGACCGCATCCCATTCCACACCACCGATGCCGGAGACATCGCGCTCGTTGACCTGGGTGAGCATATGGTGCAGACCGTGGCCGGTTTCGTGGAAGAGGGTGATCACGTCGTCATGGGTCAGCAGCGGCGGCTTGCCATCGACGCCGGCGGCAAAATTGCAGACCAGGTGCGCGATCGGGGTTTGCAGCTCGCCGTTGTCCGGGCGCAGCCAGCGGGTGCGCACATCGTCCATCCAGGCGCCGCCGCGCTTGCCATTGCGGGCAGGCGGATCGAGGTAGAACTGGCCGACCAGCACGCCATCGCGCTCGATGCGGTAGAAGGCCACGTCCTGGTTCCAGACGGGGGCCAGGTCGCCCTTGATCTGCACACCAAACAAGGTCTCGACAATGCGGAAGAGCCCTGCCAGCACCTTGGGCGCCGGGAAATACTGCTTGAGCTCCTGCTCGCTGAAGGCGTAGCGCGCCTCTTTGAGGTGCTCGCCAATGTAGCCCCAGTCCCAGGCCTGCGGGTTGTCCAGGCCCAGCTCGGTGCGGGCATAGTCGCGCAGGTCTTGCACATCCTTTTGGCCATAGGGCTTGGCCTTGCTGGCGAGCTCCTGCAAAAATTCAAGCACCTGGGCCGACGACTGGGCCATCTTGGGCGCCACCGACAACTCGCCAAAGCTGGGGTAGCCCAGCAGATGCGCTTCTTGCTCTCGCATCTTCAAAATCTCGACCATCAAGGGCGTGTTGTCGAGCTTGGTGTCGCCAAACTCGCTGGCCCGCGTGGTGTAGGCGCGGTAGAGCTTCTCGCGCAAGGCGCTGCTCTTGGCAAACTGCATCACCGGCAGGTAGCTGGGGATCTTCAAGGTCAGCTTGTAGCCGGGTTTGCCTTCGGCCTCGGCCGCAGCGCGGGCGGCCTGGATGACGTCTTGCGGCACACCAGCGAGCTCATCGAGCTCTGCGTAGTAGGCAAACTGGTCGGTGGCATCCATCGCGTTTTCGCTGTACTTCTGGCAGGCTATGGCGCTTTTTTCTTGCAGCTGCGCATAGGTCTCGCGCGCCTGGCCTTGCAGCTCGGCGCCGCCGAGCACAAAGTTGCGCATCGCGTTGTCCCAGGCCTGCTTTTGTTCGCTGTTCAGGCTGGCCGGGTCGATGGCCTTGTACTTGGCATACAGCGCCTCGTCGGCGCCCAGCTGCGTCCAGAAGGCGGTGACCTTGGGCATCTCGGCGTTGTAGGCGGCGCGCAGCGCAGGCGTGTCGGCCACGGAGTTGAGGTGGCCGACCATGCCCCAGGCCCGGCCGAGCTTTTCAGTGCTGACATCGAGCACCTTGGCGATTTCGTTCCATTGCGCCGGGAACCCGGGCGCCGTGACCGTCTTGAGGGCCGCTTCACTGTCGGCCAGAAGCTGGTCGATGGCGGGGGCGATATGTTCAGGTTGGACCTGGTCAAAGCGGGGCAGGCCGCTGAAGTCGAGCAATGGATTGGTCATGGTGCTGTATATGGGGCCTGGCGCCCTGCAATCAATGCCATGTTGGCACTTGGAACGTAATCACGATCCGGAGATCATTGCCTGTCATTTAAGCACAAAAAAAAGCTGCTGGCACCGGCAAGGCGGATGCCAACAGCTATCGTTTTCATAGTTTTACCGCAGCGATAAATCGCCTCCGAATTGAGGCGATTTTGCGGAGATCAGGCGCGCTCGGCCGACTCCAGCGTATTGACCATCAGCATGGTGATGGTCATCGGGCCCACACCGCCGGGCACGGGGGTGATGTAGCCTGCGACTTCCTTGACGCCGTCAAAATCCACATCGCCGCAGAGCTTGCCTTCGGCATTGCGGTTCATGCCCACATCGATCACCACCGCGCCGGGCTTGACCATGTCGGCGGTCAGCACATTGAGCTTGCCCACCGCTGCCACAACGATGTCGGCCTGGCGCGTCATCGCCGCCAGGTCAGCCGTGCCGCTGTGGGTGATGGTGACGGTGGCGTTGGCCGCCAGCAGCATCATGGCCATGGGCTTGCCCACGATGTTGGAGCGGCCAATCACCACCGCGTGCTTGCCGCGCAGGTCCTTCATGCCGATCGATTCGAGCATCTTCATGCAGCCGTAGGGCGTGCAGGCCTTGAAGCCCACTTCGCCCACCATCAGCGCGCCGGCGCTGGCCACATGGAAGCCGTCCACGTCCTTCGTGGGCGAGATGGCTTCGATGACCTTGTGGTCGTCGATGTGCTTGGGCAGCGGCAGCTGCACCAGGATGCCGTGGATGCTCGGGTCGTTGTTGAGCGCCTCGACCCGGGCCAGCAACTCGGCCTCGGTCATGCTTGCGTCGTACTTCTCCAGCACCGAATGGAAGCCGCATTCTTCGCAGGACTTGACCTTGTTGCGCACATAGACCTGGCTGGCCTGGTTGTCACCGACCAGGATCACGGCCAGACCCGGAACGATGCCCTTGGCCTTGAGCTGGTCGGCTCGCGCCTTGACATCGGCACGCAGTTGCTGGGAGAGGGCCTTGCCATCGATCAATTGAGCAGTCATGTGGTCATCCAAAAAGGGTTGCGCGTGGTCCAGCAGCCGGGCGAGCCCCCAGCATGGCACGCGGAATTGAAAAATGCGCCGTACCGAAGCCGGTACCGGCGCATTGCGCTTGGAGAAGCGTTGTTGGAACGTTGTCCCTAGGGCGCGAAGGCCGCTAATTTATCACGTTGCCTTGGCCGCTGCATTCGAGCCCAGCGCAATCTTGAGCAGATCAGCGACGGTATTGGCGCCCAGCTTTTCCATGATGTTGGCGCGGTGCGCCTCGACGGTCTTGATGCTGATGCCCAGGTCATCGGCGATCTGCTTGTTCAGGCGGCCGGCCACAATGCGCTCGAGCACCTGCGACTCGCGTCCGGTGAGCTTGGCCAGCAGTGCATCGCGGCTGGCCGCTTGCTGGTGGCCAGCGAAGGCATCGCGCGCCTGGTCGAGCATGCGCTCGACCAAGGCATCGAGCTGGGCTTCGTCAAAAGGCTTCTGGATGAAATCCATGGCGCCTTTTTTCATCGTGTCCACGGCCATCGGCACGTCGCCGTGGCCGGTGATGAAGACGATGGGCAGCGGCGACTTGTTCTCGATCAGGCGGTCCTGCAGTTCCAGACCACTCATGCCACCCATGCGGATATCGACAATCAGGCAGGCGACCTCGCGGGCATCGTAGCGTGCCAAGAAGGATTCGGCCGAATCAAAGCAGCGCACCCGGTAATCCTTGCCCTCCAGCAACCATTGAAGCGAGTCACGCACCGCCTCATCGTCATCGACTACGTAGACCGTGCCCTTTTTGGGGATCAAGCTCATGCACAATTCCTTCTATCAGTATGGGTATAGCGCTGGCTATTCAGCCGACTCCGCGGGGCTGGCCACCGGAATCCAAAAGCTGAAATTACAACCTGTCACCTCCGGACCATTGTAGAGGTTCTCGGCCTGCATCCGGCCATGGTGAGATTCGACAATGCTGCGGCAGAGATTGAGACCGATTCCCATGCCTTCGCTCTTGGTAGAGAAGAAGGCCTGGAACAGGCGCTCCAGTGCTTCAGGTGACAGGCCGCGCCCCGTATCTTGAACGGAAAACTCTATCACATCCGTGGCGTCGATCTTGCGAGGCACGACGCGCAGTTCCACCATGCGCTGGTGGGCCGGGCGCTCGGCGTTGGCAATGGATTCCGCGCCGTTCTTCATCAGGTTGATGAGCACCTGCTCGATCAGGATGCTGTCGACCTTGACCTTGGGCAGGCGTGCGGCAACGTGGTGCGAAAGCCGCACATTGTGGCGCTTGAGCTCGATCGAGCCCAGCTCCACCGCTTCGCTGACGATGTCGCTGACATCGGCCAGTGCCCGGTTGGGCTCGCTGCGTTTGACAAAGGAGCGGATGCGGTGGATCACCTGGCCGGCGCGTTGCGCCTGGTGCGCGGTTTTCTCCAGGGCCCCGAGCAGCGCTTCTTCGCTCAGGCTCCCGTTCTTGACGCGGGTGATCATGCCCGAGCAGTAGTTGCTGATCGCTGAGAGCGGCTGGTTCAGCTCGTGCGCCACGCTGGACGCCATCTCGCCCATGGTCACCAGGCGGCTCACGGTGGCGGCCTTCTCCGCCTGGCGGGCCGATTGCTCCTCAGCCTGGCGGCGTGGCGTGATGTCAGTGGCAATCACCATCTGCGCCAGGCGCCCGTCCACCCAGTTGAGGTAGCGCGAGCGCACTTCCAGCCATTTGCCCAGCTCGGCGATATAGATCTCGGCATTGCCGCTGACGGCAGTGGTGATCTCGTCACTGGGCAGGCCCATCAGCCCGTCTTCGTCGTCCATGCTGGTGCTGGCATTGCTGTTGCTGGGCAGCACACCGGCCTGGGCCACCAGTTGCAGATGGCCCACCGTTTGCGAGCCAAACCACTGGCGGTAGAGCTTGTTGGCGAACAGCAGCTCGGCACTGCCCAGCGGCGCCACCGACACCGAGGCGTCCAGCGCCTCGAGCACGATGGTGAAGCGCTCATAGGACGCCGAGAGTTGCTCGCGGATGCGGTTGGGCTCGGTGATGTCGGTCATCGAGGTCATCCAGCCGGTCTGGCGGCCGTGGCCGTCGATCAGCGGCGAGACATAGAGCCGCGCCTCGAACATCGTGCCGTTCTTGCGCTTGACCCGCATCTGGAAACCACCGGGAAACACCTTGCCGCTCATCTCGTCGATCAGCATGTCGTGGTAGGTGCTCTGGTCGCCCTCGGGCCAGTAAGGGTAGGGCGGGAGCTTGCCCACCAGCTCTTCTTCGCTCCAGCCGGTCATCTGGCAAAAGGCGGCGTTCACATAGGAGATACGGCCTTGCAGATCGAGCGCACGCATGCCCGTGAGCACACTGTTTTCCATCGCCCGGCGGAAATTGGTCTCGCCCTGCAGCGCTTCTTGCGCGCGGATGCGCTTGCGGGTGTGGCGCCAGGTCGCCACCAGCAGCCAGGCGGTCATAAAGCTCAGCACACAGACCAGCCAGAACAGGCCGTTGCTGACCAGGCCGAGCGAGGTGTGGTAGCCCTGGGCACGCAGCTTCAGGCTGTTGCCCACGGGCGCGACCGGCATCTCGAATTCATTGGGCGCTGCGCGCCAGGGCAGCAGCCGCTGGGCCGCGACACGCGGGGTCAGCGGTGTGCCGGCCAGCGTCGTGCCCTTGCCGTCCTGCAAGGTCACCGCATAGCGGGCCAGGATCTCGGTGGGTGTGCCGTAGCGCAGCAGGTTGTCGATCGAGAACTCGGCCAGCAGCACGCCGCCAAAGCGGCCCTTCTGGCTGATGGGCACCTCCAGCAGCAGCATGGGCGCCGTCTCGCTGGTGGCCAAAGGCTGCGAGAAGACCGGCTGCTGCAGGTCGCGCGCCATTTCAAACAGCTCCAGCAGTTCCTTTTTCTGGATCACCTCATCCAGAGTAAGCAGGTTCTCGGCCGCGACGCTCGGGCCAAACTGGGTGGCACGCACCTGGCGGCCGGTATCAATCCAGGTCAGCGCCTGCAGCTCGGCGTACTGGCTGATCAAGGTGTCGGCCCGGTCATTGAAGCCGTTCTTGTCGACGTCCTGGTTGCCCACGTCGCGGGCCAGGCGCATCAGCTGCTCCTGGCGCTCCGACAGGCGCAGCCGGATGCGCTGCTGGGCATATTCCACATCGCGGCGCATGGCCTCGCGCTCACGCTCAAGTTCCTCGCTGCGCAGGTACCAAAAAGCGGCGACGATGGCGATAAAAAACATCACCACCGCCACCAACGGCGCAATGGCCGCATAGCGGTCTTGTCTCGAAGGTGACAGCCCGCGCCACCAGGTCTGCCACATCTGCACCAAACGGGGTCGGCTGTTCGGGGGCGGGGTGGCGGGGCGCTCGGTCGAATTCATGGTGGCTGAGTGTAGACCAGGGCAGGGCGGCCATACCCTGATGCTGGACAAATCGCTGATCTTGTCCCCGATGCGTCCTTCTGTAGCGCCCATGGATTGTGCGTTTGCAGCAATTTCCCATAATATGAAAATGAAGACCGCTATTTGAAATCTTCAAAAAATGTGAGAAACTCTGGCACAGTCATTCATAGCAGATCACTTGAAGGAGACGCGAGCATGTCCGAACCATCCGAACAAAAAGCCGTCAACGGCCCCACCCGCACCGACGACCAAGAAACCCGAGAATGGATGGACGCGCTGTCCGCTGTGATCGACCGTGAAGGCGCAGATTACGCCCACTCGCTGATCGAGCAATTGCTCGAGCACGCGCGCCAGAACAGCGTCGATCTGCCTTTCTCCGCCAAGACCGGTTACGTCAACACCATCGAGACCGAGCAGGAGGCGCGCAGCCCGGGCAACCTCGAGATCGAACAACGCCTGCGCGCCTACATGCGCTGGAACGCCATGGCCATGGTGGTCAAGGCCAACCGCATTCACCCGCCAGAAGGCGGCGACCTGGGCGGTCACATTGGCTCCTTCGCGTCGCTGGCCAGCATGTTTGGTGCCGGCTTCAACCATTTCTGGCATGCCGAGAGCGACAACCACGGCGGCGACTGCCTCTACATCCAAGGCCACGTATCGCCCGGCATCTATGCCCGCGCCTATCTGGAAGGCCGTATCAGCGAAGAGCAACTGCTCAACTTCCGCCAGGAAGTGGATGGCAAGGGTCTGTCGAGCTACCCGCATCCCAAGCTGATGCCCGATTTCTGGCAGTTCCCCACCGTGTCCATGGGCCTGGGCCCCATCATGGCGATCTACCAGGCGCGCTTTTTGAAGTACCTGCACGCCCGCGGCATTGCCAACACCGAAAACCGCAAGGTCTGGGTGTTCTGCGGCGACGGCGAGATGGACGAGGTCGAATCCCTGGGCGCGATCGGCCTGGCCGCGCGTGAAAACCTCGACAACCTGATCTTCGTGATCAACTGCAACCTGCAGCGCCTCGACGGCCCGGTGCGCGGCAACGGCAAGATCATCCAGGAACTCGAAGGCGAGTTCCGTGGCTCCGGCTGGAACGTGATCAAGCTGATCTGGGGCAAGGGCTGGGATGCCTTGCTGGCCAAGGACCATGACGGCGCACTGCGCAAGATCATGATGGAGTGCAACGACGGCGACTACCAGGCATTCAAGGCCAACGACGGCGCCTATGTGCGCAAGAACTTCTTCGGCCGCGATCCACGCACCCTGAAGATGGTCGAGCACATGAGCGACGACGAAATCTGGAACCTGCAACGCGGTGGCCACGATTCGCAAAAGGTCTATGCCGCTTTCCATGCTGCGCAAAACCACCAAGGTCAGCCCACCGTCTTGCTGGTCAAGACCGTCAAGGGCTTCGGCATGGGCAAGGTCGGTGAGGGCAAGAACAACGTTCACCAGACCAAGAAGCTGGCCGATGAGGACATCAAGGCCTTCCGCGACCGTTTCAATATCCCTATCCCCGACAGCCAGATCGCCGACCTGCCTTTCTACAAGCCAGCCGACGACACCCCGGAAATGAAGTACCTGCACGAGCGCCGCAAGGCCTTGGGCGGCTACCTGCCCAAGCGCCGCGAAAAGGCCGACGAGCAGTTCACCGTGCCTGCGCTGGAGACCTTCAAGGCCGTGCTCGAAGCCACGCCAGAAGGCCGTGAGATCTCGACCACGCAAGCCTATGTGCGTTTCTTGACCCAGCTGCTGCGCGACAAGGAAATCGGTCCGCGCGTGGTGCCCATCCTGGTGGACGAGGCCCGTACCTTTGGTATGGAAGGCCTGTTCCGCCAGATCGGCATCTACAACCCGCATGGCCAGCAGTACACCCCGGTCGACAAAGACCAGGTGATGTACTACAAGGAAGACACCAAGGGTCAGATCCTGCAGGAAGGCATCAACGAAGCGGGTGGCATGTCCAGCTGGATTGCAGCGGCAACCAGCTACAGCCATAGCAACCGCATCATGATTCCGTTCTACATCTACTACTCGATGTTCGGATTCCAGCGCATTGGCGACCTGGCCTGGGCCGCAGGCGACCTGCAGGCGCGCGGCTTCTTGCTGGGCGGCACCTCGGGCCGTACCACCTTGAACGGCGAAGGTCTGCAGCACGAAGACGGCCACAGCCACATCCTGGCGGGCACGATCCCCAACTGCATCAGCTACGACCCGACCTTCTCGCACGAAGTGGCGGTGATCATGCACGAAGGTCTGCGCCGCATGGTGCAGAACCAGGAAAACATCTTCTACTACCTGACCCTGCTGAACGAAAACTATGCGATGCCAGGCCTCACGCCCGGCACCGAGGAAAAGATCCTCAAGGGCATGTACTTGTGCAAGGCCGGTGGCGCCGGTGACCTGCGCGTGCAGCTGCTGGGCTCGGGCACCATCCTGCGCGAATCCTTCTTTGCGCAAGAGCTGCTGGCTGCCGACTGGGGCGTGACTGCCGACGTCTGGAGCTGCCCATCGTTCAACGAACTGACCCGCGACGGCCAGGACGCAGACCGCTGGAACCTGCTGCACCCGCTGGAAACCGCCAAGGTGCCGTTTGTGACCGCCGAGCTGGGTAACAGCACCGGCCCGGTGATCGCCTCGACCGATTACATGAAGTCCTACGCCGAGCAGATTCGTCCCTTCATCCCCGCTGGCCGCACCTACAAGGTGCTGGGCACGGACGGCTTTGGCCGCTCGGACTTCCGCCGCAAGCTGCGCGAGCACTTCGAGATCGACCGCCACTACATCGTTGTTGCCGCCTTGAAGGCGCTGGCCGAAGACGGCAAGCTGCCCGCGCAAAAGGTCGCCGATGCGATTGCCAAGTACGGCATCAATGCCGACAAGATCAACCCGCTGTACGCCTAAATTGCACCAGGAGACACCACAATGGCATTGATTGACATTCAAGTCCCCGATATTGGCGACTTCGCAGAAGTGGGCGTGATCGAGTTGCTCGTCAAGCCCGGTGACACCGTCGCCAAAGACCAGTCGCTGATCACCGTCGAGTCCGACAAGGCCTCGATGGAGATTCCGTCCAGCCACGCTGGCGTGGTCAAGGAAATCGTCGTCAAGATTGGCGACAAGGTGGCCGAAGGCTCGGTCATCATCAAGCTCGAAGCGGCCGATGCTGCTGCTGCCGCACCTGC
>NZ_KE148643.1:41848-42175 GCF_000410635.1 Comamonas sp. B-9 | reverse complement strand
GCCCCCCCGCCCCCGCCCCCCGCCGCTGCGGCAACCGCTCCTGCGGCTGCTCCTACGCCTGCACCCCAGGCTGCTGCTGCGCCTGTGGCCTCGGGCCCGGTCGAAGTGAAAGTCCCCGATATCGGTGACTTCAAGGATGTGGCCGTGATCGAGCTGCTGGTCAAGGTGGGCGATACCGTCACCGAAGAGCAGTCGCTGTTCACCGTCGAGTCCGACAAGGCCTCGATGGAAATCCCATCGCCCGCCGCTGGTGTGGTCAAGGAGCTCAAGGTCAAGATTGGCGACACCATCAATGTCGGTGATCTGGTCGCAATCTTGGAAGGCAGC
>NZ_KE148643.1:10938-41829 GCF_000410635.1 Comamonas sp. B-9 | reverse complement strand
CCCCCGGCGCCGCCCCCCGCCGCACAAGCCCCCGCAGCTGCTGCGTCGGCCCCCGCTGCCAGCGCTCCAGCCCCTGCAGCAGCACCTGCCGCTGCACCGGCTGCTGCCGTGCCGGCCCACAACCCCACCGTGCCGCCTTCGGGCGCGATGCCTTATGCATCGCCATCGGTGCGCAAGTTTGCGCGTGAGCTGGGCGTGCAACTGGACGAGGTCAAGGGCTCGGGCAACAAGGGCCGTATCACCGCCGACGACGTGCAAGCCTTCACCAAGCAGGTGATGGCCGGTGCCGTGCAGACCAAGGCACAGGCAGCCAAGGCGCCCGCTGGTGGCGGCTCTGGCGCAGGTCTCGATCTGCTGCCATGGCCCAAGGTCGATTTCAGCAAGTTCGGCACTGTCGAGCGCAAGGACCTGTCGCGCATCAAGAAGATCTCGGGCGCCAACCTGCACCGCAACTGGGTGATGATCCCGCACGTCACCAACAATGACGAGGCCGACATCACCGAGCTCGAAGCCTTCCGCGTCTCCACGAACAAGGAAAACGAGAAGAGCGGCGTCAAGGTCACCATGCTGGCCTTTGTGATCAAGGCCCTGGTCTCTGCACTCAAGAAGTTCCCTGAGTTCAACACCAGCCTCGATGGCGACACCCTGGTCTACAAGCAGTACTTCAACATCGGCTTTGCGGCAGACACGCCCAATGGCCTGGTGGTGCCGGTGCTCAAGGATGCCGACAAGAAGGGCATCATCCAGATCAGCGCAGAAATGGGCGAGCTGGCCAAGAAGGCACGCGACGGCAAGCTGGGCGCGGCCGACATGCAAGGCGGCTGCATCTCCATCTCGTCGCTGGGCGGCATTGGTGGCACGCACTTCACGCCTATCGTGAATGCCCCCGAAGTGGCCATCCTGGGCCTGTCCAAATCGGCGATCAAGCCGGTCTGGGACGGCAAACAGTTTGTGCCACGTCTGATGCTGCCACTGAGCCTGTCGTACGACCACCGCGTCATCGATGGCGCCTCGGCCGCTCGCTTCAATGCCTACCTGGGCCAGGTGCTGGCGGACTACCGCCGCATCATCCTGTAATCGGAGACGCACACTATGGCAATCGTAGATATCAAAGTCCCCGACATTGGTGATTTCGCTGAAGTGGGCGTGATCGAGCTGCTGGTGCAGCCTGGCGACACCGTCGCCAAGGACCAGTCGCTGATCACCGTCGAATCGGACAAGGCCTCGATGGAGATCCCGTCGAGCCATGCCGGCGTGGTCAAGGAGCTCAAGATCAAGATCGGTGACAAGGTCGCTGAAGGCTCGGTGATCCTGTCGCTGGAAGCCGCAGAAGGCGCAGCTGCTGCTGCTGCACCTGCAGCCTCGTCGCCCGCTCCGGCTCCTGCAGCAGCGGCGCCTGCTGCTACAGCGCCGGCACCGGTGGCCAGCAACTACAGCGGCCAGGTCGATGAAGACTGTGACGTGGTCGTGCTGGGCGGCGGCCCAGGCGGCTACTCTGCGGCCTTCCGCGCCGCTGATCTGGGCCTCAAGGTGGTGCTGATCGAGCGCTACAAGACCCTGGGCGGCGTCTGCCTGAACGTGGGTTGCATCCCATCGAAGGCACTGCTGCATGTGGCGGCCGTGATGGACGAGGTCAAGCACCTGGAAGTCGCCGGCGTCAAGTTCGCCGCGCCCGAGGTCAATATCGACCAGCTGCGCGCCCACAAGGAAAAGGTCATCGGCAAGCTGACCGGCGGTCTGGGCCAGATGGCCAAGATGCGCAAGGTCACGATCGTGCGCGGCTATGGCAATTTCGTCAGTGCCAACCACATCGAGGTGCAGGAAACCTCGGGCGACGGCCAGGACCAGACCGGCGCCAAGAAGGTCGTGCAGTTCAAGAAGGCCATCATCGCTGCGGGCTCGCAAGCCGTGCATCTGCCCTTCATGCCCAAGGACGAGCGCGTGGTCGATTCCACCGGCGCACTCGATCTGAAGGCGGTGCCCAAGCGCATGCTGATCCTGGGCGGCGGCATTATCGGCCTGGAAATGGGCACCGTCTACAGCACCCTGGGCGCACGCCTGGATGTGGTCGAGATGATGGATGGCCTGATGCAAGGCGCTGACCGCGACCTGGTCAAGGTCTGGCAAAAGATGAACGCACCGCGCTTTGACAACATCATGGTCAACACCAAGACCGTGGCCGCCGAAGCGACGCCCGAAGGCATCAAGGTCTCGTTCGAGCCTGCCAAGGACGGCGTGACCGTGCCCGAACCCCAGGTCTACGACCTGGTGCTGCAAGCCGTGGGCCGCACGCCCAATGGCAAGAAGATCGGCGCAGAGGCTGCAGGCGTGTCCGTGACGGACCGTGGCTTTATCAATGTCGACATCCAGATGCGCACCAATGTGCCCAACATCTTCGCGATCGGCGACATCGTGGGCCAGCCCATGCTGGCACACAAGGCCGTGCACGAAGCGCATGTGGCCGCTGAAGTGATCGCTGGTGAGCTGCAAGGCAACAAGGAGCTGGCCGCTGCCGCTTTCAATGCCCGCGTGATCCCATCGGTGGCCTACACCGATCCCGAAGTGGCATGGGTGGGTCTCACCGAAGACCAGGCCAAGGCCCAAGGCATCAAGGTCAAGAAGGGCCTGTTCCCCTGGGCTGCGTCGGGCCGCGCCATTGCCAATGGCCGCGACGAAGGCTTTACCAAGCTGCTGTTCGACGACTCGCCCGAAGCCCATGGCCACGGCAAGATCCTCGGCGGCGGCATGGTCGGCACGCACGCCGGCGACATGATCGGCGAGATCGCACTGGCCATCGAGATGGGTGCAGACACCGTGGACATCGGCAAGACCATCCACCCGCACCCCACCTTGGGCGAGAGCATTGGCATGGCTGCGGAAGTGGCCCATGGCACCTGCACCGATGTGCCGCCAGCGCGCAAGTAAGACCAGCCGGTCTTGAGCCACTCTGCAAAAGGACAGCCTTCGGGCTGTCTTTTTTATGGGAGTGGCAACCTTGCGTACTTTTGAAGATGCCTGGAAGTTGGCAATAGCTGCAGAAATTTGGTGAAATTTCTTAATAAAAACAGCAAGTTGAAGTTATTTTTAAGTTGGCATTTTGAATGCACGACTGAGCCACGCTGGTACCAATTCGGGTCTTTGGTTCCTGCCGATGTTGGGGATATTCGTCAGATGGGCTGAAGCAAAAAATCTCGATCGGGTTTTTTGGCGGTATTTTGGGTTCTTGAGGTGTTAAATATTCCCGATCAGGAATAAAGCTGGATTTTTGGCCGCAAAAGGGTGATAATTTCCCGATCGGGAATTTTTAAATCAACACAGCATGTCCTCTATCCAGAATGCAGAACAACTGGCCGCAGCGCTGCGTCTGGCGCGAAAGCAGCTGGGGCTTACCCAGCAAGCATTGGCGCTGGCTGCGGGAGTGGGCACGCGGTTCGTTGTTGACTTGGAGTCTGGCAAGCCAACAGTGCGTCTTGAAAATGTGCTCCGTGTGGTCGACGCGCTAGGCGGCCAGTTGCAGCTCTCGGGCTTGCCAGGGGGTGGTAGTGATGACCAGCGCCGGCAGGTACATGCCATCAGCCAAGGAGGCCACCGTGGCCCATGAGCTGAATGTCTGGCTGCTGGGGCAATTGGCAGGCGAGCTGTCGCTGCGCCATGGCAGACTGTGCTTTACCTACGCGCCAACTTGGTTGGCACAGCCGGATGCCATCGCTCTGTCGCAGTCACTGCCCTTGCGAGATGCAGCCTTTGATGACATCGAATCACGGCCATTCTTTGCCGGCCTGCTGCCAGAAGGGCAGATGCGCCGCCTGATTGCGCAGCATTTTCATATCTCCAGGCAGAACGACTTCGCTTTGCTCGACCGCATCGGCGGCGAATGCGCGGGCGCGGTCAGTTTTCTGGACCCTGGCCAGCAATTGCCCTTGGCTGCCGGCGGGGATGATGTGGACTGGCAGACCGACAGCCAGCTTGCAGCCATTTTGGAAGAGCTGCCACGCCGTCCCATGTTGGCCGGTGCGGATGGGCTGCGTCTGTCACTGGCAGGGGCGCAGGACAAGCTTCCGGTGGTGGTGGATGACATGCACCAAACGCAACCACGCATCGGTCTGCCACGTAACGGCACACCGAGCAGCCATATTTTGAAACCTGCCATCCATGCGGTTGAGGACAGCGTAGCCAATGAAGGCTTTTGCATGTTGCTGGCTCAGGCGATGGGACTGCGCCCGGCACAGGCACGCATCCATAGCATTTGGGGACATAGCTTTCTGCTTGTAGAGCGTTATGACCGCAACACCGAGGAGGGCGGGCAGCGTGTTCGTCTGCACCAGGAAGACTTTTGCCAGGCACTGGGCGTCGTGCCTGAGTTGAAGTACCAAAACGAAGGCGGCCCGGATCTGGCCCAGTGCTTTGGGCTGTTGCGTGGGGTGACGCGACCGAATGCCCCACAGGTGCTGCGCATGCTGGACGCTGTCATTTTCAATGCGCTGATCGGCAACCATGATGCGCATGCCAAGAACTTTTCGCTGCTCTATGGCCAACAGGCGGGGCGCAATGCCACCGTGCTCGCACCTTTGTACGATCTGTTGTCGACAGCGGTTTACCCCGCGCTGACGGACAAGATGGCCATGAAGTTGGGTGGCAAGTACCGATTTGGTGAGCTGCGCAGCCGCCATTGGGAGCAATTCGCAGAGGACGCGGGCTTGGCCAAGGCTGCGACCAAAAAGCGCATCCTCGCGCTTGCGCAAAGCCTGCCTGCTGCGGCGCGGCAACTACAGAGCGCCCCACAGCATGGTTTTTCCCGGCATGCAGTTGTCGAGCTGGTGTGCAGTTTGATCGAGCAGCGCTGCGCTGAGACCGTCCAACAACTGAGTGCAGCTTGAACTGAGTGCCAGGCGCCCATGCGTATCGCAAGCAAGGCGCAGCCTAGCCCTCATTCGTAGTCAAACTCCGCCCGGTAGTCATCCAGGTCGATACCTTCAGCGCGCAGCGGCTCCACCAGGCGAAAGCGTGTGACCTTGGCCGATGCGGTGATATAGCCTTTGATGACCCAATCGCGGGTGACGGGGCTGCGCGCCTCTTGCGCCAGTTGCTCGATGACGCGGGTGGTCTTGCGCCGGGCCAGCATGCGAAAGAACGCCGGCACATGGGCGAGCAGGCGTTGCAGCAGGTCCTCGGCATCGGCGGTCCATTCGCCTTGCTTGGGCAGCTCGGGCACAAAGCCCCATTCGTCTTCGGTCAAGGCGCGCCAGAGCACGATGGCATGGCCATCGGCATCGCTCACACAGGCCATTTCTTCCAGCTCGGGGGTGCGCATCGGCGCATAGCGAGAGCTGCTGCCTGCCGCCAACAGGGCTTGGTAGGCCTGGGCCACATCGGCCACCTGCAGGCGCAGGCTTGTCTGCGACTCCACCTTGGGCACCTGCAGCAGCCGCAGCAAGGCGCTGCCGGTGTCGATATCAACATAGCCCTCGCCGCTGCGCGCAGCGGCAAAGCCGATCACATCACGCCAGAGATGCGTGGCCTTTTCCAGATCGCTGCAGGGAAGGACAAGGTGGCTGATTCCGAAAAACATGGCATGCGGGGATAAAAATAACAGCGCCGATGATAGCCGCCCGGGCAGTGCTTTGATCAGAACTGATCATGGATGTCATTTCTGGCAGAGCCACTGGCAGTTGTCTTGGAGACAGCCCAGGCTGCCCATTCGCCTCTGGATGGGCGAAGATCCCGGCTAAACAAAGCTTGCGCAGCGCATCGGCACTTCTCGCCAATGCCGCTGCAGCCCATCAGGAGACCCAACCCATGACCCCCCACGCGCTCACTTCTGCTGCCGCATTGGCGATGGCCGCTAGTTTGGCCGTTGCAGCCAGCCCGGCCCTTGCTGCCTATCCGGACAAGCCCATCAAGCTGTTCGTGCCGTTCCCGCCCGGCCAGGCCACCGATATCTTTGCCCGTGCGCTGGCCGACAAGCTGGGGCAGAAGCTCGGCCAGCCGCTGGTGGTAGAGAACAAAGCCGGCGCGGGCAGCAATATCGGCTCCGAGCAGGTGGCGCGCAGCGCGGCCGACGGCTACACCTTGCTGGTCGCGGGCAGCGCGATGGCGGTGAACCAGACCCTGTACAAAAAGGTGAACTTCGATCCCCGAGTGGACCTGGTCGGCATCAGCTTGATCGCCAAGGTGCCCCTGGTCTTTCTGGCCAACCCGGCCAGTGGCATCAAAAGCATGAACGACCTGGTCGCCAAGGCCCGCGCAGAGCCGGGCAAGCTGAGCTATGCCAGCGCCGGCATTGGCGGCACCCAGCATTTGAGCGCGGAGATGGTCAAGGCCCGCGCGGCGCTGCAGATCGAACATATTCCCTACAAAGGCAGCGGCCCGGCCCAGGCGGATTTTCTGGGCAACCAGGTGCCGCTGATGGTCGATTCGGTCACCGCCGCATTGGCCAATATCCAGGCCGGCAAGGCCGTGCCGCTGGGCGTGACCTCGGCCACACGCTCCAGCCAGCTGCCTCAGGTGCCCACGATTGCTGAATCGGGCCTGCCGGAGTTCAAGGGCTTTGAGGCTGTCGGCTGGCTGGGCCTGATGGCTCCCAAGGGCACGCCCAAAGCCATCGTCGACAAGCTGAACCAAGAGACGGTGGCCATCCTCAGCAGCCCCGAGATGCAGAAGTTCATCCGCGACCGGGGCTCCGAGCCCGCGCCGACCAGTGGCCCGGAGATGGACCGCTTTGTGGCCAGCGAAATTGCCGAATGGGGCAAGGCAGTCAAGCAGTCGGGCGCGACGGTGGAATAGGGCCACCACCGGGGATCGCAGCCAGAGTCCTTACGCGCCACCGACCATGTCGCCCAGGCGTCGCGGCGCCTGGCTGCGCTTTTCTACACTCTTTGTCGCCTATAGACCGAAATGGAGACAAAGATATGGTGTTGACGCGCAGAAGCATGCTGCAAGCGGGGGCTGCCACGGCAGCCGGTGCATGGATGGGGGCGGGCGCATCGCTGGCCCATGCCAGCAAGACCTTCCCCACCCGGGCGATCAAGCTGGTGGTGGCTTTTCCGGCCGGTGGGCCGACCGATCTGACGATGCGCCAACTGGCCGAGAACGCCGCCAAGGTGCTGGGCCAGCCGATTGTGGTGGAGAACCGCCCTGGCGCTGCTGGCTCGCTGCCCGCGACCCAGTTGCAGAACACGGCAGCGGATGGCTACACCATCGCCCAGCTGCCGATGAGCGTGATGCGCCTGCCCTTTACCACCGGCCTCAAATGGAACCCGGTGGAGGACCTGAGCTACATCATCAATGTCACCGGCTATGCGTTCTGCATGGTGGCCAGCACCCAGTCCGGCCTCAAGAGCTGGCAGGATGTGGTGGCCTGGGCCAAGGCCAATCCTGGCAAGCTGACCTTGGGCAATACCGGCACCTACACGTCCCCCCACGTCACCTCCGCCATCATTGCGCAGCAGCTGGGCCTGGATGTGGTGCATGTGCCCTACAAGGGCTCGTCCGAGCTGATGCGCGCCACGATGGCGGGCGAGGTGATGGTCGCGGCAGACACCAGCGCCGTCATCCCCTATGTGGACCAGGGCCGCATGGTCGCCTTGAATGTCTGGACCGAAAAGCGCCTGCCGACCTTGCCCAACACCCCCACCTTGATCGAACTGGGCCTGCCGACCACGCAGTACTCGCCCTTTGGCCTGGTGGGCCCCAAGGGCATGCCGGTTGATGTGCAAGCTGCCTTGCACACTTCCTTCAAGCAAGCGATGGAGATGGAAAGCTACCAGGCCATGCTGCAGCGCTTTGAGATGCTGCCGATCTACATGAACAGCGCTGATTACAAAAAGTTTGCCGCCGAGTCCACCGTCAAGGAAAAGGCCGTGCTGGCCAAGCTGAGGCCGCAGGCTTGATCCAGCATTGATGGCCGAATGGCGTTAAGACGGTATTGGTTTTGGAGATAACTGTATTTATATACAGTATTTGCAAGAATCTACCTTCAACCGGCCCACGCCTCCAGCCATCCCAGAGGGGCGCTTCCCCAAGCGGGACCGCGCCCGCACTGGCGAAGCTGTGGGGGTTTTGCTAGAATACTGTACATATACACAGTATCTATGCAAACCCTCGCCAAACTTCAGATCCTGGCCGATGCCGCCAAATACGATGCCAGCTGCGCATCGAGCGGCAGCAAGCCCCGCAACTCCCTGGGCGGCAAGGGGATGGGCTCGACCGAGGGCATGGGCATCTGCCACAGCTATACGCCCGATGGCCGCTGCGTCTCGCTGCTCAAGATTCTGTTGACGAACTTCTGCATCTACGACTGCCGCTACTGCATCAACCGCAAAAGCTCCAATGTGCAGCGTGCGCGCTTTAGCGCGGCCGAGGTGGTGGGCCTGACCTTGGACTTTTACCGCCGCAACTGTATAGAGGGCCTGTTTTTGTCGAGCGGCATCATCCAGTCGTCGGACTACACCATGGAGCAGCTGGTGGAGGTGGCGCGCAGCCTGCGCGAGGACCATGATTTTCGCGGCTATATCCACCTCAAGACGATTCCGGATGCTGCCCCTGAGCTGCTGGCCCTGGCGGGCCGCTATGCGGACCGGCTCAGCATCAATATCGAGCTGCCCACGCAGCAAGGCCTGCAGCAATTGGCGCCCGAGAAAGATGCGCTAGGCATTGCCTCTGCCATGCACCAGGTGGCAGAACATATCGAGGTCGCGCGGCAGCAGACGCAAGACCAGCAGGGCAGCAAGCTGGTATCGCTGCCCCGCCAGCGCCAGGCGGCCCGCGCGGCTGCGCCCAGCTATGCGCCGGCCGGCCAAAGCACGCAGATGATTGTCGGCGCCGACAGTGCCAATGATGCGACCATTCTGCTCACCAGCAGCGCGCTCTACACCGGCCAGCGCCTGCGCCGGGTCTACTACTCGGCCTTCAGCCCCATCCCCGATGCCTCGTCCGATCTGCCGCTGCAGGCGCCGCCGCTGATCCGCGAGCACCGGCTCTACCAGGCCGATTGGCTGATGCGCTTCTACGGTTTCAGCCCGGCAGAAATTACCGCACCAGCGGCCGGCGGCATGCTCGATCTGGAGCTAGACCCCAAGCTCGCCTGGGCGCTGTCGCAGCGCCAGCATTTCCCGGTAGATTTGAACCGTGCGGCCAAGTCCTGGCTGCTGCGCGTGCCGGGCTTGGGTGTCGGCAGTGTCGAACGTCTGCTGACCGCTCGCCGGGTGCGCCGGCTGCGGCTGGCCGATCTGCAGCAGCTGCGTGTGGCCACCAGCAAGGTGCTGCCTTTTGTCGAGCTCGACGACTACCACCCGCCGCTGGCCATGCTCGACAGCCCCAGCTTGCGCCAACAGCTGCTGGCCCAGATGGGGCAGGGCGCCGTGCAGCGCCGGCACAGCGGCATGCAGTTGGCGGCTGCGGCGCAGATAGCCTTGTTTTGAGGAGGCCAGGCATGCAGGCAGAGAACGACAGCTTGACGGTGATGTTGGACGCACCGGATGACTTTACCGGCTTCCGCCAAGCGGCGCGGGTATTGCTGGCCCTGGGCGCTGCGCCTGAGGTGGTGCATTGGCGCTGGACGGATGCGCTGGCCACCCAGGCCGAGGATGGTGATTTGTTTGCGGATGCTGCTGCCGATGCTAGTACCGATGCCCCAGCCCGCGTTATCACCCCCGATGCGCTGGACCGTTTGGCCATCGCACCCGGCCAGCCGGTGCATATCCGCAAACCCCAGCTGGCCGTGCTGCGCCATGCCTGCTGCCACCGCAACCCGGGCCGCTTTATGCTGTGTTACCGCTGGTTGTCGCGGCTGCAGGCCATGCCCAGCCTGGCGGGCGATGCGCTGGATGCCGATTGGCGCGAGATTGAGCGCCTGGCCCGGGCGGTGGGGCGCGAGATCCACAAGATGCATGCCTTTGTGCGCTTTAGGCCCGCGCAGGACGAGAAGGGCGCGCCGCTGCATGTGGCCTGGTTCGAGCCCGAGCACCACATCGTGCGCGCCGCCTCGGGCTTTTTCAGGGAGCGCTTTAGCAATATGCGCTGGGCGATTCTGACGCCGGACTGCAGCGTGCTCTGGGACCAGGAATGCCTGCAATGGGGGCCTGGCGCCACGCAAGCCCAGGCACCGGGCCCCGATGCGGGCGAGGCGCTGTGGTTGGCCTATTACCAATCGACCTTCAACCCGGCGCGGCTCAAGGAGCAGGCCATGCTGCGCGAGATGCCGCGCCGCTACTGGAAGAACCTGCCCGAGACGCAGCTGATCAGCGGCCTGGTCACAGGTGCGCGCAGCCGCACCGGGCTGATGCTGGCGGCGCAGCCAGCCGCTGAGCGCGCCTGATCAGCCGTGCGGATCTGCAAGATCAGTGCAGCGAGACGTCTTCTCGGCGCACATGGTCATTGGCGGTGCCTGTGGGGCGGCTGGACCAGTAACCGGCCAGCAGCGAGCCCGAGATGTTGTGCCAGACCGAGAAAATGGCGCCCGGCAGCGCGGCCATGGGGCTGAAGAACTTGGCGCCCAGGCTGGCTGCCAGGCCCGAGTTCTGCATGCCCACCTCAATCGCCAGTGTGCGGCAGACCGATTTGTCAAAGCCCAGCAGGCGACCACCCCAGTAGCCACCCAGGTAGCCGATCAGGTTGTGCGCAATGACGCCCGCTACCACGACGCCGCCGACGGTGGCAATGCGGTCACGGCTCAAGGCCACCACGGTGGACAGCACCAACAAGATTGCCACCATCGATACGAGGGGCAGCAGGCGCTCGACGCGCTTGATCTGCGCATGCCAAAAATGGTTCAGCAGCAGGCCCAGGCCAATGGGCAGCAGCACGATCTGCGCAATCTCCATCAAGAGCGCGCTGACCGGCACATCGATCGAGGCCGAGATGTAGAGGCGCGCGAGCAGTGGCGTGGCCACAATCCCCACCAGGGTCGACAGCGCGCTGATCGTCACCGACAGCGCCACATCGCCCTTGGAGAGAAAAATCATCACATTGGATGACGTGCCGCTCGCCACGCTGCCCACCAGCACCATACCTGCCGTCAGCTCGGGCGGCATGTTCAGCGCCTTGGCAATCAGCCAGGCGGCCAGCGGCATGATGAGGTAGTGCAGGAAGAGGCCGGCTGCAATCGGGGCCGGGCGCTGCAGCACGCGGCTGAAATCGGCCACGCGCAGGGTTACGCCCATCGCAAACATGATCAGCATCAGCAGCTGGGCGATGTGGGGCTTGAAGCCCAGGAAAGCCGAAGGCGCGCTGTAGGCGATCAGCGCCATCACAGCCGCCCAGACGGGGAAAAGACGGGTCAACAAGGCAAGCACGGAAATATCCAGACCAAAAACGGGCCCCAGACTGCGCAGAGGGACAAAGCCGGATGCACAGGGGCTAAAAAGCAGGGAGTGGTTGATGCGTGGCCGCGGCGGTGCTGGCCGGGCAGGGGATAGCGGTCCGGGGCAGCAAAAGGGCGGTGAACGCGGCGCTACCGGTGGGTAGCGGGCAGGCGCTGGGAGCTTGTGGCTGGCCGCATCAGAGCCGCGATCATACGGTTACGGCTGCAACTGGTTGGGGCGAGCGGCCGGTGGCATCACGGCGCAGTCGGATATAGGTGCGCAAGGCCTGGCGGTGCTGGGGCAGGTGCAGGCACCGGGCTTGCCAGTGCAGCTGAACGATGGAATGCTGGCATCTTTTGTACCCACCGCATGCTACGTTCCAAATAGCACGCTTGGGCGCCAATGCGGGGCTGGGTGCTTGGCGCACCAGCCTGGTAAAAAGAGCGGCTCACGCGGCCTGTATTGTAGGACTGCAGGCTTTTTGTGCCCAGCGCCGGCATGCTGTGGTGGCAATCGGTAGATCATCCAGTAGAGTTGTTGAGATTGGTTAACGATCTGATGCATAACTGCAACAAGGTGCCTGGGCACCGTGCGGCTGCATCCCCCGTCTCGCAATGCGCGCCCTGAACTGGCTGTCAAAGCTGGTCCCCCACAGAGCGGCACTGCCAGACCATCTATAGCTTTGTGCCAGGCGGCCTGCGCGCTGGACACACTTTTTTGGAGGAGGGTGCAGATATGCCACCCCAAGCAGCATCTTCCATGCCGCTGCCGCAGATCGGCGGCTGGCTTGAACACAGTGTGGGCCCCTTGATGAGTTGGTGCGTGCTGGTTGCAGCTGCCGCACTCGCCGGGCACGCAGTTTTCCGACTCACCGGTTTTCCGCGCATGCTGGGCTATACCGTGGTGGGCCTGCTCGCTGGCTGGCTGGGCTTTGGCGATCTGCCCTGGCCGCTGCAGGGCAACACCCAGGTGCTGCTGCACACGGCAGTGGGCACCAGCATGCTGATTGCGGCCTCGCAAATCTCCCTGAAATGGCTGGTGCGACAGCCATTTTTGCTGTTGCAAAGCCTGGTCGAATCGCTGGCTGCGCTGGTGCTGGTCACCGCCACCTTGCAACTGCTGGGCATGGGCTGGGCCGTGTCGCTGGGGGTGGGCGTGGTGGCCATGGCCGCCTCGCCATCGGTGCTGCTGCGCATCTCGGCCGATCTGCGCTCCAGCGGCGCCGTGACCGACCGCAGCTTGCTGATGGCCACCTTGGGCTGCATGTATGCGCTGGTGCTGGGCCTCGTGGTCACCGTGGCCTGGTCGCCCGTCGCCGGCACCGATGCCCAATCGGGCCTGGTGCTGACGGCAGCCGGCATGGGCCATCTGCTGTGGAGCCTGGGTTTGACCCTGCTGTGGGCACTGCTGACCACCGCCGCGCTGTGGCCGGTGCTGCGCTGGCAATCCTCGCGCAGCGATTCCACCGCGCTCTACATGATTGCGGTCTTGGTGGCGGCCAGCCTGATGGCTGAACGCCTGGGCGGGTCGGCCGCGCTGGGCTTTGTGCTGGCCGGGGTGATGCTGCGCAACCTGAGCCCCAAGCCCATGGTCTGGCCCTCGGCCTTTATGGCCGGCAACACCATGCTCAATTTGCTGATGTTTGTGCTGGTGGCCAGCATGGCCGGCCAGATTGCACCCAGCGCGGCGCTGATCAGCCTGGTCGCTGCCGTCAGCCTGGCGCGGCTGGTGGGCAAGATGGGCGGCGTGCTGCTCTTGGGTGCGGGCACCGGCATTGGCTGGTTGCGCCAGTGGCCGGTGGCCTGCGCGCAGTCGCCCAGCTCAGGTCTCGCCTTGCTGCTGGCCTCGGCCCAGGTGGCGCAATGGGCATCCATCAACCCGGAAGTGGCAGTGAGCGTGTCGTCCATCGCGCTGCCGATGATTGTGCTGTGCGAGGTGATCGGCGTGCTGCTGGCCTCGCTCGCTTTGTGGCGCAGTGGCGAGGCGCACCGCGGTATCGGCCTGTCCGCCCTCACCAGCAAGGAGAAACGCCATGACGCTTGAAGCCTTCCACCAGTCCGAGGCCTTGACGCTCGGCGTCGAGCTGGAGCTGCAGCTGGTCAACACCAACCACTATGACCTGACGCCCTATGCCCCCGATATGCTGGCCCTGCTGAAAAACGCGCAGGTGCCCGGCTCCATCGTGCCCGAGGTGACCACCAGCATGATCGAGATATCGACCGGCATCTGCACCGACGCCCAGGATGCGTACCAGCAGCTGAGCGTCACGCGCGACGCGCTGGTCAAGGCCGCAGACAAACTCAATATTGCGCTGGCCGGCGGCGGCACGCACCCGTTTCAGCAGTGGCACCAGCAGCGCATCTACAACAAGCCGCGCTTCAAGGAGATCACCGCGCTCTACGGCTACCTCACCAAGCAGTTCACCATCTTTGGCCAGCATGTGCATGTGGGCTGCCCCGGGGCCGATGCGGCCTTGATGATGCTGCACCGGCTCTCGCGCTATATCCCGCACTTTATTGCGCTGTCGGCCTCCAGCCCCTTTGTGCAGGGGCAGGACACGGCCTTTGATTCTGCCCGGCTCAATTCGGTGTTTGCGTTTCCGCTCTCGGGCCGGGCGCCGTTTGCGCTGCACTGGGAGGACTTTGAGCGCTACTACGACAAGATGACTGCCACCGGCGTGATCCACAGCATGAAGGACTTCTACTGGGATATCCGGCCCAAGCCCGAGTTTGGCACGGTGGAGGTGCGGGTGTTTGACACGCCGCTGTCCATCGAGCGCGCCGTGGCGCTGGCTGCCTATGTGCAGGCGCTGGGCGCCTGGTTCCTGGCCGAGGAGCCGTTCGAGCCCAGTGAGGACGATTACCTGGTCTACACCTACAACCGCTTCCAGGCCTGCCGTTTTGGACTCGAAGGCGCCTATGTGGACCCGGCGACCAGCGAATCCTTTGGGTTGCGCGAGCATATCTTGCTCACCTTGCAGCGTATCCAGTCCTATGTGCCGGAGAACAGCAAGGAGGCCTTGCAGCAGCTGCGCAAGACCGTCAACGAAGGCGTCAACGATGCGAGCCGCTTGCGCGAAGCCTACGCGCAGGCCCAGCAGCTCCCTGAGGTGGTGCGCCAGTCGACCTTGCGCTTCCGATATTGACGCAAAACTGCCCATTAAATCCACCGGCTTGAAGGCCATCCGGGGCTGGCCTGCATTACAGTGCATGGGCCAGCCATTCTTTATGCCTTCAACCGTGTCTGAAAAATCTCTGCTGCTCATCCAGGTCGGCACACCGCCCGACGATATCCGTGCCCAGGTCGGCGATTTGCCGCTGTGGTTTTCCACCGTCCTCGCCGCTGGGCCCGCCTTCAAGGTGGTGCGGGTGTTCGAGGGCGAGGCCTTGCCGCCGCATGATGCACACAGCGCCGCGATCATCACCGGCTCCTGGGCGATGGTGACGGACCTGCTGCCCTGGAGCGAGGCGACCGCCCAATGGATACGGGAGGCGATGGCGCGTGACATGCCGCTCTTTGGCATTTGTTACGGGCACCAGCTGATGGCCCATGCGCTGGGTGGCCGGGTGGATTACCACCCGCAAGGCCGCGAGATGGGTTGCCTGGATATTGATCTGCTGCCAGGCGCAGAGCACGAGGCCTTGCTGGTCGGCTCAGGCCCGCATTTCAAAGCCAACCTGACCCATATGCAGACGGTGCTGGAGCTGCCGCCCGGCGCCCGGGTACTGGCCCGCTCGGCCCATGATCCGCACCAGGTCGTGCGCTATGGGCCCCATGCGGTGTCCACCCAGTTCCATCCGGAGTTCAGCCAAACGGTGGCTGCCGCCTGCATCGAGCTGCGCGCGCAGGTGCTGCAATCTGAAGGTTTTGAGCCGGCGGCGATGCTGGAGCAGCTGAGCGACACGCCCGTGCCCCAGCAGATGCTGCAGCGCTTTGTGGCCGCCTATGCCAGCCAGCCAGCAGCTGCGCTGGCACTGCAAGCGGCCCAGGTGCCTCAGGCCGAGACGATCTTGACGGTATAGCCCTTGCCGGAGGCGATCACCTCCAGCAGGCGGTCGATATTGGGGTGCGCGCCGGGGCGGGCCTTGGCGTCGTCCGTGTGCTCGGCAAAGATCGTGAGGCCTTCTTCGGCCGCTGCCACATTGATGCCGCCATGCTTGGCGGCCAGTGCGTTGTAGACCTTGGCCGAACCCGCCTTGCCGGGGGCATTGGGAATGGTGGCTGCAACTTGGCCTTCGGCATCGATCAGTTGCAGCTCGGCGATATGGTCGATGGAGGGCAGGGACTGGAGGTTGTCAGCAAAAGCCATGGGGATTCCTGGGCGCAAAGGTGGTATCAAAAAAATAGCTGCCGGTGCTTATTGCATGGGCAGCTCACGGGTTTTGTATTATGCAACAGCGCTTGCCGCCAACGGGGGCAGGGCGGTGCTGGCAGCGCTCCTCGCGCGCATTAGCCCTGGGCCTTGACCAGGTCCATGATAAAGCGCCAATGCGCCTCGTCCACCGGCGTGATCGACAGGCGATTGCCTTTTTGCAGCACGCGCATGTCTTGCAGCTCGGGGTACTGGCGCAATGCAGCCACCGAGATGGGCTTGATCTTGCGCAGTGCCTGCACATCGAGCATCAACCAGCGCGGGGCCTCCGGCTTGGACTTGGGGTCATAGTATTTGGACTGCGGGTCAAACTGGCTGGAATCGGGCCGCAGCCGGCCTGCAATGCGGGCGATGCCGTAAATACCGGGCTCGGCGCAGCTCGAATGCCAGTACAGCACACCGTCACCCACCTGCATGTCATCGCGCATGAAATTGCGCGCCTGGTAATTGCGCACCCCATCCCAGGCAATGGTGGCATCAGGGGCGCTGAGCGCATGGTCGATCCCATATTCGTCCGGCTCGTTTTTCATCAGCCAGTAGCGGGGGGATGCAGCGTTCATGGTGTTTGTTGGTGAAGGAGAGGGAGCCATTGGGTGGCACGGCCTGGAGCCAGCCGCGCATGCATGCGCCATGCTAAACGATGCGCCGGCGCTGCTGCTGCCAGCACAGCCATGCGGGCCTGCGGATCACCGGCGGCGTTTATACGAGACAAGCCACAGCGGAATTGGCGGCAACATAGTACAATAGAGAGCTTTGCAAGCTTTTATAGCTTGGAGGCGCTCGCTGCCCTGGCAGCTGCGCCGTCAATATTGTGTGGGATGCTGGCTGTTGCGCCCCGTTGTCGGGCTGGCAGATATCCGCTTGGTTGCCTTGCAGACCCTTGCCCCTTGGGTGGCGAGAGTTGGCATGGCCCTCCCGAACCATGGAGAGAGCCACCGCTTGTTGGTGGCACTGAGAACAGCATGGCGAACCGGTTTCGCACATGCACCACTAGACAAGGATTCGTCGACTTATATGGCTAAAGAAGAACTGATTGAGATGCAGGGCTCCGTGACCGAAGTGCTGCCCGATTCGCGCTTTCGCGTGAAGCTGGACAACGGCCACGAGCTGATCGCTTACACAGGCGGCAAAATGCGCAAGCACCACATTCGCATTCTGGCCGGTGACAAGGTGTCGCTGGAGATGTCGCCCTACGATCTGAGCAAGGGCCGCATCACTTTCCGTCACCTGCCTGGCCGCGGCCCGGCACCGACCCAACAACGTTAACCGCATGGGTGGAGGCCGCTGTAAAAAAATCGTCAAATACGAAATGCAGCTGCCAAAACCCTGGTTACAATAACGGCTTAGTCGGAGCGTAGCGCAGCCTGGTAGCGCATCTGCTTTGGGAGCAGAGGGTCGCGAGTTCGAACCCCGCCGCTCCGACCATTCCATTTAAAAACCTGTTGCATGCAAATGCAGCAGGTTTTTTTGTTTTGGCGATTCTTGGCAATTTGCGATATCGCGCGGTTTATTCAGATGGAGTGCCGGCAAGCATCTTTGGCAACCATCTTTCACATTCTGCTTCATGCATGGCGCTTGGCGCGGCCCTCTCGTTTTTGCTGCGCAGCGGGCAGGGCGGCTGTCTCGCCAACCGCCCCGGCAGATGAAAAGTTGTCAAAGTAATCATTTTTCGCCGGAAGTGGCTCCGGCTCGATATACAATAACGGCTTAGTCGGAGCGTAGCGCAGCCTGGTAGCGCATCTGCTTTGGGAGCAGAGGGTCGTGAGTTCGAATCCCACCGCTCCGACCATCCTTATCGAAACCTGTTGCACGCAAGTGCAGCAGGTTTTTCGTTTGGGCGGTGCTGCAAAAGGGCGAAGTACCGCCCGCCATTCAGCTTGGTCTATGGCTTGATGAGCCAGGCAATCAACCAGATGGTGATCGCCATCAACATGGGGGGATGATGCCCCTCTTCATCACCGGGAATGTGCCCACCCGGATACATATATTTACCGGCTCCCTGCGCGTTGATTTTGCTGCATTCTTCGCTGAAACAGCCAGTGCCTAGCAGAAATCGGGCCTGATTTTCTGCTGCCAAGAACGCTACAGGTAGCGTACACTCAAGCCCATAGACACCATATGTAGTGTCCACCGCTTCCCCCACAGGTTTATTGATGCTGGTCTCGCGCCAGCCAAAACGCGCCAGCCATGCCTGGCGCGTTTTGGCGCGGGACTGCCGCGTCTTGCGCCCGTGGTCCTGCGTTTTTTATCCCATTAGAAACATCGCAAATGAACCAGACAAGCACTATGAGAGTCACCAAGCGTGACGGTCGCGTTGAGCCTATCGACCTCGACAAAATCCACCGGGTGATTGACTGGGCGGCCAAAGGCCTGAGCAATGTGTCGGTCTCACAGATCGAGCTGCAGTCGCATATCCAGTTTTATGACGGCATCCGCACCGATGCGATCCATGAAACCATCATCAAGTCTGCGGCCGACCTGATCTCCGAAGACGCACCGGACTACCAGTACGTGGCAGCGCGCCTGGCGATCTTCCACCTGCGCAAGATCGCCTTTGGCCAGTTCGAGCCGCCGCACCTGTACGACCATGTGCAAAAGCTCACCGAGCTCAAGAAGTACGACCCGCACCTGCTGGCCGACTACAGCCGCGAAGAGTACGACGAGATCAATGCTTTCATCGACCACTGGCGCGATATGGACTTCTCCTACGCAGCCGTCAAGCAGCTCGAAGGCAAGTACCTGGTGCAAAACCGGGTGACCAAGCGCATCTACGAAAGCCCGCAGATCCTCTACGTGCTGGTGGCGATGAGCCTGTTTGCCAAGTACCCGGCCGACCGCCGTCTGCAGTACATCAAGCGCTTCTATGACGCCGTCTCGCGCTTCAAGATTTCGCTGCCCACGCCCATCATGTCGGGCGTGCGCACACCGCTGCGCCAGTTCAGCTCCTGCGTGCTGATCGAGTGCGATGACAGCCTCGACAGCATCAACGCCACCACCAGCGCGATTGTGAAGTACGTCTCGCAGCGCGCCGGTATCGGCATCAACGGCGGCCGCATCCGCGCGCTGGGCAGCGAGATCCGGGGCGGCGAGGCGCAGCACACCGGCTGCCTGCCTTTCTTCAAGATGTTCCAGTCGGCCGTCAAGTCCTGCTCGCAGGGCGGCGTGCGCGGTGGTGCCGCCACCTTGTTCTACCCGCTGTGGCACCTGGAAGCCGAGTCGCTGCTGGTGCTCAAGAACAACCGTGGCGTCGAGGAAAACCGCATCCGCCATCTGGACTACGGTATCCAGATCAACCGCATGCTCTACCAGCGCCTGATCAAGGGCCAGAGCATCAGCCTGTTCTCGCCCCATGATGTGCCCGGTCTGTACGAGGCCTTCTTTGCTGACCAGAACAAGTTCGAAGAGCTGTACGTCAAGTACGAGGCCGACGAATCCATCCGCAAGCGCACCCTGCCAGCGGTGGAGCTGTTCTCGCTGATGATGCAAGAGCGCGCCAGCACCGGCCGTATCTACATCCAGAACGTGGACCATTGCAACACCCACAGCCCGTTCAACCCGGCCGTCGCTCCCGTGCGCCAGTCGAACCTGTGCATGGAAATCCTGCTGCCCACCAGCCCGCTCGAAGACATCAAGGACGAGAACGGCGAAATTGCGCTGTGCACCCTGTCCGCCTTCAACCTGGGCGCGCTCGAATCGACCGACGAGCTCGAAGAGCTGGCCGACCTGATCGTGCGTGCACTCGATGCGCTGCTGGACTACCAGGACTACCCGGTGGCCGCCGCCCGCATTGCGACCGAAAAGCGCCGCTCGCTGGGCGTGGGCGTGATCAACTACGCCTACTACCTGGCCAAGAACGGCGTGCGCTACTCCGACGGTTCGGCCAATGGCCTGACCCACCGTACCTTCGAAGCCATCCAGTACTACCTGCTGAAGGCCTCGGTGCAGCTGTCGCGCGAGTTCGGCCCTTGCACCGCTTTTGCCGAGACCAACTACGCGGCCGGCATCCTGCCGATCGACACCTACAAGAAGGACATCGACGCGCTGACCGATGAGCCCCTGCACCTGGACTGGGAAACCCTGCGCGCCGAGATCAAGACCCACGGCCTGCGCAACTCGACCTTGACGGCGCTGATGCCATCCGAGACCTCCAGCCAGATCGCCAACGCGACCAATGGCATCGAGCCTCCACGTGGATTTGTGTCGGTCAAGCAGTCCAAGGACGGCATCCTGCGCCAGGTGGTGCCGGAGATCGATCGCCTGAAGGGCCAGTACGAGCTGCTCTGGCAAATGCCCAACAACGATGGCTACTTGAAGCTCGTAGGCCTGATGCAGAAGTTCGTCGACCAGTCCATCTCGGCCAACACCAACTACGACCCACAGCGCTTTACCGATGGCAAGGTGCCGATGCAGCAACTGCTCAAGGACCTGCTGCAGGCCTACAAGTTTGGTGTCAAGACCCTGTACTACCACAACACCCGTGACGGTGCCGAAGACATGCAGGGCGCAGCCGCAGAAGACGACTGCGCCAGCGGCGCCTGCAAGATCTAAGCGGAGAGAAGGCGATGGCATACAGCACCTTCTCCAAGGTCGACAATGACCAGCTCAAGGAACCGATGTTCTTTGGCAATTCGGTCAATGTCGCCCGCTACGACCAGCAGAAGTACCCGATCTTCGAGAAGCTGATCGAAAAGCAGCTCTCGTTTTTCTGGCGCCCTGAGGAAGTAGACATCACGCAGGACCGGATCGACTACCAGAACCTGCCCGACCACGAAAAGCACATCTTCATCAGCAACCTGAAGTACCAGACGCTGCTCGACTCCATCCAGGGCCGCAGCCCCAACATGGCCTTCCTGCCGCTGGTGTCGCTGCCCGAGCTGGAGACCTGGATCGAGACCTGGGCGTTCTCCGAGACCATCCACTCGCGCTCCTACACGCACATCCTGCGCAACATCGTCAACGATCCTTCGGTGATCTTTGACGACATCATGCGCAACGAGAGCATCAAGCTGCGTGCGGGCGATATCTCGTCCTACTATGATGACCTGATCCGTGATGCCATGCTGCACGCCCAGCTGGGCGCAGGCAGCCACACGATCAATGGCGTGGTGCACCAGATTGATGTGTACCAGCTCAAGAAGAAGATGTACCTGTGCCTGATGAATGTGAACATTCTGGAGGCCATCCGCTTTTATGTGAGCTTTGCCTGCTCCTTCGCGTTTGCCGAGCGCAAGCTGATGGAGGGCAATGCCAAGATCATCCGCCTGATTGCCCGCGATGAGGCGCTGCACCTGACCGGTACCCAGCACTTGCTCAACATCATGCGCTCGGGCCAGGACGATCCGGACTTTGCCAAGATCGCCAAAGAGACCGAGCAGGAATGCTTTGAGATGTTCAAGACCGCGGCCTTGCAGGAAAAGCAGTGGGCCGAGTACCTGTTCCGCGACGGCTCGATGATTGGCCTCAACAAGGACATCCTGAGCCAGTATGTGGAGTACATCACCAATATCCGCATGACCGCGATCGGGCTCAAGCCCGCGTTCGAGAACGCCAAGAGCAACCCGATCCCCTGGATCAACACCTGGCTGTCGTCCGACACCGTGCAGGTGGCCCCGCAAGAGGTGGAGCTGAGCTCTTACCTGGTGGGCCAGATCAACGCCGAAGTCTCGCTCGATGACCTGAGCGGAATCGAGTTGTGACCACCGTCAGCACCACGGACACCCTCATACGCGTGCTGCCAGGGGAGACCCTGCTCGAAGCGCTGGAGCGCACGGGCCACGATGTGGAGTACCAGTGCCGTGGTGGCTATTGCGGCAGCTGCCGTCTCACCTTGGTGGAGGGCGAAGTCGTCTACACCCAGGAGCCGCTGGCCTTTGTCGGACCCAATGAGGTGGTTCCCTGCTGCTGCATGGTCAAGACCCCCATCAAGGTGGAATGCAGCCTGCGGCAAGTGGAAACCAGCGCTGACGATAAGAGCCAGCTGGCCCTGGATTTGTAATTCTTCTGCTGTTCTGCGTACAGGCCCCAAGCTTTGCTTGGGGCTTTTTTTGTGGCTGAATCCGGTGCCTGAATGCGGTATATCGCTAAGGCCTGGCGCGCCTATAGCCTCGCATTTTTTGCTGTCCTTCCAAGCTTTACACAAGCATCTCTTGGCGGTTTTACAGCACCTGTCCGCCCTGATTGGTGCAAGCTGCCGCCGCATGGTGCAGCAGCGCGCTGGCCTGGTGCATCGGCCACCCAAAACCAGGCATTGCTGCGCTGCTGCAGTGCATGGCCACCGGGTTAGCGCGTAATGGTTTTTACCCGCGAAGCACAGCTTGTGCCCGCCCTCGAATTTCTTGTTTGCGCCGACTGGGCGATCACTTGATCATCGCTGCCAGGTCAGAGCTTCTGATCCACACAGCTTGCATGATTCGGAGATACCAGATGGCAACAAGCCAAGTCATACGCGCCGGGGCAGACATCGGCGGCACTTTCACAGATATCGCGCTCGAGGTCGATGGCGTCCTGTTCAGCGAGAAGGTCCTGACGGACTATGAAAAACCTGAGCGCGCCATCGTCACCGGCCTCAAACAGGCGGCAGCCCAGGCAGGCATTGCGCCAGCGCAGATCGGCACGGTGATCCACGGCACGACCCTGGCCACCAACTCGCTGATTGAGCGGCGCGGCGCCAAGACCGCCTTCATCACCAGCGAAGGTTTTCGCGATGTGATCGAGATGCGCAACGAGGGCCGTTTTGAGCAGTACGACCTGGCCATCCAGCTGCCCGCGCCGCTGATTGCCCGCAACCACCGCTATACCGTGCAAGGCCGGCTTGATGCCAAGGGCCAGGAGCTGCAGCCGCTCGATGAGGCAGAGGTGCAGGACGTGATTGCCCAGCTGCGCGAGGGTGCGTACGACAGCGTGGCCGTGGGCCTGATGCACAGCTACAAGAACCCGGCCCATGAAAAGCGGGTGCGGGCGCTGATTGTAGAGGCGCTGCCCCAGCTGTCGGTGTCCATCTCCAGCGAGGTGTCGCCGCAGATCCGTGAGTTCGAGCGCTTCAACACCGTCTGCGCCAATGCGTATGTGAAGCCGCTCATGTCCTCCTACCTGCAGCGCCTGGCCCAGGCCTTGGTGGAAGAGGGCATGCATTGCCCGCTCTACCTGATCCACTCGGGCGGCGGGCTGATGTCGCTGGCCAATGCGGCCGAGTTCCCGGTGCGCCTGCTCGAATCCGGCCCAGCCGGTGGCGCCATCTACGCCAGCGATTTTGCGGCCAAGTACGGCCAGGACAAGGTGGTGTCTTTTGACATGGGCGGCACCACCGCCAAGATCTGCCTCATCGACCAGCATGTGCCCAAGACGGCGCGCGTGTTTGAAGTGGCGCGCAGCTACCGCTTCAAAAAGGGCAGCGGCATGCCGATCTCCATCCCCGTCATCGAGATGATCGAGATCGGCGCGGGTGGTGGCTCCATCGCCCATGTGGACGACATGCGCCAGGTGCGTGTGGGGCCGGAGAGCGCGGGCTCGGAACCCGGCCCTGCCAGCTACGGCCGGGGCGGCACGCGCCCCACGGTGACCGATGCCGACTTGCTGCTGCACAAGCTGGACCCGGCACGCTTTGCCGGCGGCAGCATGCGGCTGAACATGCCTGCCGCGCAAGACGCCATGGCCACCCATGTCGGCCAGGCGCAAGGCCTGGACGCGGTGCGTGCGGCCTACGCCGTGGCCGAAGTGGTGGACGAGAACATGGCCAATGCCGCGCGCATGCATGCCGTGGAGTCCGGCCAGGACCTGGAGGCCTACACGATGATCGCCTACGGTGGCGCAGCGCCGTTGCATGCGGTGCGGCTGTGTGAAAAGCTGGGCATCCATCGCCTGCTGATCCCGACGGGCGCCGGCGTGGGCTCGGCCATCGGCTTTTTGCGCACCCCCTTTGCCTATGAGTCGCTGCGCAGCTCGGTGATGCGCATGAGCCAGTTCGATGGCGAGGCCGTCAATGCCATGCTGCGCGAGATGGAGGTCGAGGTGAGCGCCTTTTTGCACGACACCGGCTACGACGGCGAGACCGTCAAGGAGCTGCGTGCCTTTATGCGCTACTGCGGCCAGGGCTGGGAGATCCCTGTGTCGGTGCCTGTGCAGCACTTTGACCCGGACAGCGTGCCCGCGCTCAACGCGGCCTTTGTGCAGAACTATGTGGCCTTGTTTGGCCACGCGATCGACGGGCTCGATATCGAAGTGGTGAGTTGGGCACTGTCCTTGCGTTCCAAGACCTTGCCGCCGGCCAAGGCCGAGCTGCAGCAGGGCGGCACGCCCCAAAAGGGTGCCGGGATGGTGCTGGACCGCCGCGAGGTGTTTGACGGCAAACAGGGCCAATTCTATGCCTGCGATATCTATGAGCGCCTGGGCTTGCCAAGGGGGCAGGCCGTGCCCGGCCCGGTGGTGATTGTGGAGAAGGAAACCTCGACCTATGTGAGCCCGGGCTTCAAGGTGGTGCTGCAGGCAGATGACTGCATGCTGGTCGAGCGCATGGACAGCGGAGTGTGATCATGGCAAACAATACAGACGTTCATTACCAAATCATGTGGAACCGCCTGATCTCGGTGGTCGAAGAGCAGGCGGTCACCTTGATCCGCACCGCCTTTTGTACCAGCGTGCGGGAGGCGGGCGATTTGTCGGCCGGCGTGTTCGACAAGCAGGGCCGCATGATGGCCCAGGCCGTCACCGGCACGCCCGGCCATGTGAATTCCATGGCTGAGTCGGTCGCGCATTTCGCCAAGCGCTTTGAGCGCAGCACCTTGCAAGATGGCGATGTGCTGGTGACCAACGACCCCTGGCTGGGCACCGGCCACCTGCACGACATCACCGTCGTCACCCCGGTGTTTTATGGCCGCGATGGCCACAGCGACCATATCGGCTACTTTGCCGCCACCGCCCATGTGGTGGACATCGGCGGGCGCGGCTTTGGCCCGGACGGCAGCGATGTCTACGAGGAGGGCCTGTGCATTCCGCCGATGAAGTTCTTCCGCGCAGGCGCACTCAATGAGGACCTGATCGAGATCCTGCGCAACAACGTGCGCGAACGCGACCAAGTGATTGGCGACTTCCATTCGCTGGCCGTCTGCAATGCCACCGGCATGCGCCGCCTCAAGGGCATGCTGGCCGAGTTTGAACTGCGCGACCTGGAAGACCTGGCTGGCTTCATCTTTGAGAACAGCCAGCGCGCCACCCGCGAGCGCATCGCCGCCTTGCCCGATGGCACCCAGCGCTATGCGATGACCGTCGATGGCTATGAAAAGCCCATCGAACTGGTCGTTGCGGTGGAGATTGCGGCCGACAAGCTGCGCGCCGACTTTGCCGGCACCTCGGACCCGAGCCGCTACGGCATCAATGTGCCGCTGACCTACACCAAGGCCTATGCCTCCTACGCGCTCAAATGCGCGATTGCGCCGGAGATTCCCAACAACTGGGGCTCGCTGGAGCCCTTTGAGATCAGCGCGCCGGAGGACTGCATCCTCAATGCCCACCGCCCGCGCCCGGTCTCGGTGCGCCATGTCATCGGCCACCTGATCCCCGATGTGGTGCTGGGTGCGCTGCAGCCCATTTGCCAGGGTGAGATTCCGGCCGAAGGGGCCAGCTCGCTGTGGAACCTGCAGATGCGCTTCAAGGGCATCACCCAGGCGACGCGCAACCAGCAGCACGAGATCCTGATGTTCAACACCGGCGGCACCGGTGCGCGGCCCTCGAGCGACGGCCTTAGCGCCACCGCCTTCCCCAGCGGCGTGCAGGCCATGTCGGTCGAGGTGACCGAGAGCATCGGCCCCATCATCATCTGGCGTAAGGAGCTGCGCCCCAACTCGGGCGGCGCCGGCCGCTGGCGGGGCGGCCTGGGCCAGCGCATCGAGGTGGGCTCGGCAGAAGGCTTTGAGTTTGACCTGAACGCCATGTTCGACCGCGTGCATTTTGCAGCGCGCGGCCACAACGGCGGCCAAAGCGGTGCACTGGGCAAAGTGTCGCTGGATGACGGCACCGCCTTGCGCGGCAAGGGCAAGCAGCAGATCCCGGCCGGGCGCCGTTTGATTCTGGACTTGCCCGGCGGCGGCGGCAACGGCGATGCGGCCCAGCGCCCGCCAGCCTTGGTGCAGCGCGATGTGGACTACGGTTACATCAGCGCCGAGCAGGCAGAGGCGGACTACGCCCATGCCAAGCGGCTGACGCCGGTCTGATCGCATGACGATGGCCAGTGGCCCAGCCGCTGGCCCGTTCTCCACTTTTTCTCTCACTGAAGAACTCAAGGTAGCTCGATGCGCACACACAATCCCATGGCAGATGGCTTTGCCGCCCCAAGTGCAAGCCTTTCGGACTGGTCGTCCCCCCAAGCGGCGGTGGCGCCGCGCGCGGTGCAATCCAAGGAGCTCAACCGCGTGGTGCTGGCCTCGGTGGTGGGCAGCTTTGTCGAGTGGTTCGAGTTCTCGGTCTACGGCTACCTGGCAGCAGTGCTGGGCAAGGTGTTCTTTGCCACCAGCTCGCCCACCATGCAGATCACCGCCTCCTGGGCGGCCTTTGCGATTGCCTTTTTTGCCCGCCCCATTGGCGGCATCTTCTTTGGCTCGCTGGGCGACAAGTACGGCAGAAAGCGGGTGCTGACCATCACCATCATCATGATGGCGATCTCCACCTTCCTGATCGGGGTGCTGCCCGGCTATGCGAGCATCGGCATTGCCGCGCCGCTGCTGCTGATCGTGCTGCGCCTGATGCAGGGGCTGTCGGCCGGGGGCGAGGCCAGTGGCGCGGCCATCTTTGTGGCCGAGTACTGCCGCGACCGCAACCGCACCTTGCTCACCAGCTGGGTGGAAGTGGGCTGCATGGCCGGCTTCTTCTTCGGTGCCTCGGTCTCGGCCATCCTGACGGTGTTTTTCAGCGCCGACCAGATCCTGGACTGGGCCTGGCGCATTCCGTTTCTGATTGCGCTGCCGCTGGGCGCCATTGGCCTCTATATCCGCAAGTACCTGGAAGAGACCCCCACCTTCATGGCCATGAAGCAGCAGCATGACGCACTGGCCCAGGCGAGCTGGAAGGTGCTGTTCGCCACCCACAAGAAGGAGCTGTTCCAGTCGGCCGGCATTATCATCGTGACCAATGTCACCTTGTTCACCGTCGTCACCTACATCCCGACCTACTTTGTCAGCGCGCTGCATGTCGATGTGGCCACCGGCCTTAAGCTCTCGCTGGGCCCGCAGCTCTTTTTGGTGGTGATGATCCCCATCATGGGCCTGCTGGCCGACAAATTCAGCCGCAAGGCGATGATGATCGCTGCGAGCCTCGCGATTGCGGTACTGGCCGTGCCTTGCTTTCACCTGCTGCTCGAAGGCAGCACCGCCGCCAAGATCTCGTCCTTGATGGTGCTGAATTTCTGTCTGGCCATGCTGCTGGGCAGCATCTACTCGATCATTCCTTCGATGTTCCACACCAGCGTGCGCTTCAAGGGCATGGCACTGAGCTACAACGTGGCCGTGGCGATGTTTGCCGGCACCGCGCCGATGATCAACTCCTGGCTGATTGCCCAGACCGGCAATCCGGTCGTGCCCGCCTACTACCTGATCGGCGCGGCAATCATCGGCCTCGTGGCGCTGGTCAGCAGCCGGGACCGCACCGGTCTGCCGATGCATGGCGATCCGGTGCAGTAAGGCCATGCGCTGCTGAGCGCTGCGCCAGCCCGAACGCATCCCTTATGGATGCGTTTTTTTATGCATCAGCGGGGCAGGGCGCAGCGGGCAAGAGCGCTGGCATGCCGGCCCGCTGGGCGCCGGGCTGCGACCTATAATCATCGGCAGCCCGGGCGTTCCTCCCTCCTGCCCGGCGCCCCTCCATGAAATACAAGCTACCGCCCCTGCAGCCACTGCGCGTGTTCGAGTCCGTCTACCGCCATGGCTCCATCCGCAAGGCGGCCGATGAGCTGTGCCTGACGCCGCAGGCCGCCAGCCAGCAACTCAAGCAGCTGGAAAGTGCGCTGGATGTGCAGCTGTTCGAGCGCGGCGCGCGGGGCCTGGCGGCCAGCGCCGAGGCGCAGACCTTGTACCACTATGTGGAGCAGGGGCTTGATGCGCTGAGCCAGGGGCTGGAAGCAGTGCGTTCCCACCACAAGGATGCGCAGTTCCATATCCAGGTCAGCCCGTATTTTGCAACCCAGTACCTGATCCGCTCGCTGCCCTCGTTCACCAAGGATTACCCGGAGCTCGACCTGCGCATCTCCATCGGTGTGGAGCTGCCTTCGTTCGATAGCAGTGATCTGGACGCAGCCATTGTCTGGGGCTACGGCGGTGTGGACCATCTCGATGAAACGCCGCTGCTCGAAGACCTCAAGGTCATCGTCGCCACGCCCCAGCTGCTGGCCCAGCACCCGGTGGAGAGCGCGCAGGATTTGCCGCACCACCGGCTGATATCGCCGCTGACGCACAACAGCCTGTGGCAGGACATTTATGCGATGCTGGGCCTGGATCCTGGCGGCAAGCATGTCAGCCCCATGCTGCTGCACACGCACGATGCGATGCTGCAAGCGGTGCTCAGCGGGCAGGGCGTGGGCCTGCTGTCCTATGTCGATGCGCTCAGCTATATCCACAGCGGCAAGCTGCTGGCTCCCTTTGGGGCCGAGCTGCTGCGCCAGCTGCCGATGGACAGAACGCCCAAGTTCCACCTCTACACCCGCCGGGGCGGGGGAGAGCGCCCGATCCAGGCGAGCTTTCGGCAGTGGCTGCTGGGCCAGCTGCGCAGCACTGACTTTATCGGCTATGCGACGCGGCTGCCGCAGGGCTGATACAGCCACTGGGGCATGCGCTGTATCGCCCAGCTGACACCGGCCTGGACGAAAAGGCGCTGCCCGGGCCTGCGGCTGGTACACTGGCTGCGCTTTGAAAAAAGCCTATCTACAGGTGCTTGTATTGCACAAGTGAAACGGGAACAAGGTCGGGAGTGCGCTCCCCCAAGCCTTGGCTGCCCCCGCAACGGTAGACAGGAAACGTAGCCGATGCGGCCCGCTCCCACGCGGGCCCAGTCACTGGGGTTGAAAGAGTGTCCACGCCTGCCAGGCAACAAGACGCCCGCATCCTGGGAAGACCGGCTACCGGGTCAGCGCCTGCGCTGCACCGCCTGTAAGCCCGGAGACCGGCCTGTTCCTAGTCGCAGTGCGCGCTGTGCCTCTGGCCAGCACGTGCTCTCTCAACTGTCTGCGGGGTGTGGACGGCGGTTCTTCGCGCGACCCCGTCCTGGGGGTGACCGCGTGCAGTGCAGCCCCCGCATCAGGCAGTTAGCGCCTTTTGTTCAAATGACTGCAGTTCCCTTTCCGAAAAACCGGCTCCTGGCTGCCCAGCGGCTCTCGTCCTCCCTGCGCCTCGTTGGCAGCTCCTGTGTTCTGTGCCTGCCCGCCTTGGGCATCGCAGTGGCCCATGCCCAAGAAGCCTCACTGCCCGAAGTGGTGGTGAGCGACCAACGCAGCGAGCCCAATGCGCTCCAGCTGCCTTCCACCTCGGCCAGCAAGCTGGCCGTGCCGCTGCAGGACCTGCCCGCCAGTGTCAGCTCGGTCTCGGCCGTGCAGGTGCAAGAGCGTGCCGACTACGAGGTGGTCGATGCCGTGGGCCGCAGCGTGGGCCTGAGCGCCAATGGCACCCCTGGCAATGGCGGGCTGTCGTTCTCCAGCCGGGGCTTTACCGGTGTCAACTCGGTGGGTGTGGCCGAAGACGGGCTGAGCCTGGGGGTCGCAGCCGGCACCGTGGCCTATCCCAATTCCAGCTGGGGCTATGAGCGCTTTGATGTGCTGCGCGGCCCCGCATCGCTGATGTACGGCAGCGGCACCATGGGCGCTACGGTGAACGCGGTGCGCAAGGAACCCAGCCGCATCACATCGACCGAGGTGCTGCTGGGCGCCGGCTCCCACGGCACGGCCCGTGCGGGCCTGGGCAGCACCGGCGCGCTGAGCGACAGCCTGAGCTACCGCCTGGATGTCTACGGCGATCGCAGCGATGGCGAACGCCAACTGGGCAACAGCGACAGCAAGAAGATCATGAGCGCCATCCGCTGGCAGGCGAGCAGCGATCTGCGCCTGGACCTGACGGCCGATGTCAGCGACCAGCGGCCCGAGCGCTACTTTGGCACCCCGGTGGTCGATGGCAAGCCGGTGGCGGCGCTGCGCGACCGCAATTTCAACTTTCTTGACAGCGACATCCACTACAAGGACCAGCGCTACAAATTGAAGGCCGAGTGGAACGTCAGCGAGGCGCTGGTGCTGCGCAACGAGACTTACCATATGAAGGCCGACCGCCACTGGAAGAACATCGAAGGCTATGACTACGATGCCAGCACCCGCATGGTCCACCGCTACGACTACCTGGAGATCGGCCACGACCTGGAGCAAAGCGGCAACCGCCTGGGCGCCGTGTTCAAGCCTGGCCAGCATGAGATTGCGATGGGCTGGGATGTATCGCAGGCCAAGTTCACCGCCCTCAACAGCTCGCCCTATACCGGCGAATCCGATGTGCCGCTGACTGGCGGCACCAGTGGCTACTGGGACAGCCCGGACCCCTACAAGCCGCGCATGACCTCGCGCATCCGCCAAAACGCCTTCTACCTGGAAGACGCCTGGAAGCTGGGCGAGCAGTGGCTGCTGATGGCCGGCCTGCGCCGCGATCTGTATGACTTTGACCGCATGGATTTGCTGAGCCAGGCCCGCTTTGACAAGACCCTGGGCGGCACCTCCTGGCGCCTGGGCCTCACGCACAAGCTGGACCAGAACACCAGCCTCTATGCCCAGGTCAGCACCGGCCATGACCCCGTCAACAGCCTGCTGTCGCTGACCCAGTCGCAAACCGGCTTTACATTGAGCAAAGGCCGCCAGGTGGAAGTGGGCATCAAGCAGCAGCTGCCCAATGGCCAGGGCGAATGGACCCTGGCGGTCTTCGATATCCGCAAGAAAGACATCATCACCCGCGATCCGGACCGGCCAGCGCTGTCGATCCAGGGCGGCAAGCAGTCGTCCAAGGGGATCGAGCTGGCAGGCAGCTGGCGGGCGACCAAGGCCTGGCGCTTTGAGGGTAACCTGGGCTATGCGGATGCCCAGTTCGACGAGCTGCTCGAAGGCGCCACGGCCATTGACCGCGCCGGCAACCAGCCGGCCAATGTGCCGCGCTACACGGCCAATGCCTGGGCCCATTACCAGACGGGCGATTGGCGCGCCTCGCTGGGCCTGCG
>NZ_KE148643.1:0-10928 GCF_000410635.1 Comamonas sp. B-9 | reverse complement strand
CCTCGCTGGGCCGGCGCCATGTGCCCAGCCGCTACACCAGCAATGCCAATACCGCGCAGCTGCCCGCCTACACGGTGGCCGATGCGGTACTGGGCTGGAACCTCAACCGCAGCACCACCTTGAACCTCGTTGGCCGTAACCTGACCAACAAACGCTATGCTGCATCGTCCTACGGCTCGCAATGGCTGATGGGCAACGGTCGCAGCTTTGAGCTGATGGCCCATCTGCGTTTCTAAGCAAGGTCCAGGCATGACACGACGCGCGTTTAGGTACTTTCAGCATGCGTTGGCGGCGGCCGCCGCCGTCGCGCTGCTGGGTTGTGACCAGCCCGCTGGGCAGGGCGCCACCGGCGGCACAGCACCGGCTCCAGTGGCTGCTGCGCCTGCGGCTGAACCAGGGCTGCGGGCCACCCCTCTTGTGATCGATGTCTGCGGCCAGCCCCAGCGCTATGACCGGGTGCCGCAGCGCGCCATCACGCACGATGTGAACATCACCGAGATGTTCCTGTTTCTGGGCCTGGGGCCCAGGCTGGTCGGCTACTCGGGCATACCGTCGCGCAAGGAAATCAGCCCCGAGCTGATGGCCCAGCTGGCCAAGGTGCCCAAGCTGTCGTCGCAGGACATGAACCTGGAAAACATGCTCGAGGCCCGCGCCGACTTTGTGTTTGGCGGCTGGAGCTATGGCTTTCGCCCTGGCGGGGTGACGCCCGAGCTGCTGGCCCAGCATGGCGTGGCCAGCTATGTGCTGTCCGAGTCCTGCATCCATGTGCAAAAGCGCGAGCGTGTGGCGCTGGGCGACACCTTGGCGGATCTGCGCAATGTGGCGCGCATCTTTGACATCGAGCCCCAGGCGCAGAAGCAGATTGCCAAGCTACAGGCCTCGATCGACCAGCTGGCCGCGCAGATGCACGGCAACAGGCAGCAACCGCGCGTCTTTGTGTTTGACAGTGGCGAGAAGATCCCCACCACGGTGGGCGGCTTTGGCATGCCCCAGGCCATGATCGATGCGGCCGGCGGCAGCAATATCTTTGCCGACATCGCCAGCAACTGGCCCAAGGGCAACTGGGAGGATGTGATCACCCGCGACCCCGAGTGGATCATCATCATCGACTACGGCCGACCCAGCGCTCAGGGCAAGATCGATTTTCTGCGCGCCAAGCCGGAGCTGGCAGGAGTGTCTGCGATCCTCGAGCAGCGCTTTTTTGTCATCAGCTATGCCGAAGCCACGCCGGGCCCGCGCAATGTGCATGTGGCCCAGCGCCTGGCTGCTGCCTTGCACCCGGATCGCCACATCACCGTAGACCTGGTTCCCTGGCTGCCTGCAGCGGAGCCCAAGCCGTGAGCCATGCGCCGGGCTGCGACGGCCTGCATGAACGCCAGCGGCGCGCGCCCTGGTCTTTGGCGCTGTGCCTGCTGCTGCTCTTGGCGCTGTTGCTGGCCAGCGCGCTGGCCGCCATCACCTGGGGCTCGGCATCGCTGCAGGCCTCCAGCGTGTGGTCGGTCGTCAGCCAGCAATTGCTGGGCGGCGGCTGGCAGCCCGATGCAGGGCAGGGCGGCATCAGCCAGCAGCACTACCAGATTGTCTGGATGGTCCGTATGCCCCGGGTGCTGCTGGCAGCGCTGGTGGGCGCCGGCTTGGCTGTGGTCGGCGTGGTGATGCAGGCCATGGTGCGCAACCCGCTGGCTGATCCTTATATGTTGGGCGTTTCTTCGGGGGCATCGGTGGGTGCCGTCTCGGTGCTGGCCTATGGCAGCCTGGCGATGGCCGGCATCTATGCGATCACCGCAGGCGCCTTTATTGGCGCGCTGCTGGCCACGGCCCTGGTCTATGCGCTGGCCCAGCAGCAGGGGCGCCTGCATGCGACCCGGCTGATCCTGAGCGGCGTGGCCATTGGCTACATGCTGATGGGGCTGACCAGCCTGATTACCTTGACGGCAGGCCAGCGCGAACTGGCCAACGCCTTGCTGACCTGGACCCTGGGCAGCCTGGCAGCGACCCAGTGGAGCGCCTTGGGCCTGCCCGCTGCCGTGCTGGGCCTGGGCCTGCTGTGGCTGCTGCTCTGCGCCCGCCAGCTCAATGCCTTGCTGATAGGCGACGAGGGCGCTGCCACCCTGGGGTTGAACACCGCCAGCCTGCGCCTGCAATTGTTTGTGGTGGTGTCCTTGCTGACGGGCACCATGGTGGCAGTCAGCGGTGCCATCGGTTTTGTCGGCCTGGTCATTCCCCATATCACCCGCATGCTGGTGGGCAGTGACCACCGCCGTGTTTTGCCCGTCAGTGCCTTGATGGGTGCGAGCTTCTTGGTGCTGGTCGATCTGGCGGCCCGCACCTGGTTTTCGCCCAGCGAGCTGCCGGTGGGCGTCATCACTTCGCTGATTGGCGGGCCCTTCTTTATCTGGATGCTATGGCGCCGCACTACGGCGATGCCAGGAGGCAGTGCATGATGCTGACGGCCAAGCAACTGTCCTGGACCGCCGGCCACGGCGCCCAGGCCACGCAGATCGTGCGCCAGGCCAGCCTGCAGGTAGCGCAGGGCGAATGTGTCGGTCTGGTGGGCCCCAATGGCTGCGGCAAATCGACCTTGATGCGCATGCTCTACCGCGTGCTGCAGCCCCAGGCCGGTGGCCGCATAGAAATGCAAGGCCGCGACATCTGGCAGATGAGCGCCCGGCAGTTTGCGCAGCAGGCGGCCGTGCTGGGCCAGGAGTCTGGCCTGGGCTTTGACTGCACGGTGCAGGAGCTGGTGATGATGGGCCGCTACCCGCACCAGTCGCGCTGGGCGAGGGACAGCGCCAAGGACAAGGCCGTTGTCAGCGCCTGCCTGGCGCAGGTGCGGGCCAGCAGCCTGGCTGACCATCCGCTGTCTTCGCTCTCAGGTGGTGAGCGCCAGCGCGTGCTGCTGGCCCGTGCGCTGGCCCAGCAGCCGCAGCTGCTGTTTCTGGACGAGCCCACCAACCACCTGGATATCCAGTTCCAGCTGGAGCTGCTCAGCCTGGTGCGTGCCTCGGGCTGCACCGTGCTGATCGTGGTGCATGACCTGAACCTGGCCGCGCAGTTCTGCGACCGCATCTATGTGATGCAGGCCGGCGCGATCGAGGCCGAAGGCGCGCCCGAGCAGGTGCTGACGCCAGCCACCATTGCACGCGTGTTCCAGGTCGAGGCGCTGGTAGACCGCCATCCGCGCCTGGACAAGGCGCGTGTGAGCTACTGGATGGACAAGCCCCATGGCTAAAAAACCCGATGCCTTGTTGCTGCTGGGCCGGGGCGGACTGGGGTCTGCCGCCAAGAACGAATTGCAGGCCTTGCTGCAGGCCTGCCAGCAGGCCGACCCGGGCCTGCCAATGCAACTGGCCTTTGTGGACCGCAACCAGCCGGCCTTGCCCGAGGCGTTGGACAGCCTGAGCGCTGCACTTGCGCCAGGCGATCTGGCGCAGCAGACCATCGTCATCCAACCCACCATGGTGCCTGATGAGCCCGCACTGCGGCGCTGGCTGCAAAAGCTCGCCATGCGCTGGCTCGCCAGCCAGCCCGAAGATGCCCGGCCCCAGCTGGTATTTGCGCAGCCTCTGCTGCAGTGGGAGGGCCTGGTGCCGGCCTTGCTGAACCACCTGGCGCTCGCTACGGCACAGCCGGATGTGGTGGCCGAGGAGGGCGAAGAGGGCTGGCAAACCGACCCCGTCGCCTGGAGCACCGTGCCCACCCACCAGCGCCATGTGCTGTGGTGCATGGGGCCGCGCTGCGTCGCCAAAGGGGCTGCAGCGTTATGGCCTCGGCTGAGCCAGGCGGTGCAGGCCAGTGCGCCCCTCAAACAACAGCTGCAGCTGCTGCAGACCAGCTGTCAGTACCCCTGCAACCAGGGGCCGCTGATGATTGTCTATCCCGAAGGCGTCTGGTACGGCCATCTGGATGAAGACAGCCTGGTGCCGGTGCTCAAGAGCCACATGGAGGGCAGCGAAGCCTGTGCGGCGCACCGGGTGCATACGCTCCGCCTGCCTCCGCCCGACAACGATCCAGACCAATGAGCGCAGTGCGCTATTTGCACTGCAGCAGCGGATCGGCCGCAAAAATCTCCACCACCCAGTCGACAAAGGCCCGCACCTTGGCACTCAAATGGGAGTTGGGCGGGTAGACCACATAGACCGGCAGCAGGGGCTGGGTCCACTCCGGCAGGATCTGTACCAGCTCACCGCTTTTCAGGTATTCACGCGCCTGGTAGCTGGTGATCTGTCCCACGCCCTGGCCGCTGAGCAGGCTGGTGGTATAGGCATTGGCTTCGTTCACGGCCAAGGTTGAGGGGTTGGTCATCTCGATGACCTCGCCGTTGTGCTGAAACTCCAGCGGATAGCGGCGCTGGGCCACGGGCGAGAAGAAAATCACACTGTTGTGGCCGTTTTCCAGATCGCGCGGATGCTGGGGCGTGCCGTGGCGCTGCAGGTAGGCGGGCGAGGCCATGGTCAAGAACTCCAGATTGCCGACGCGGCGCGCCACCAGCGACTGGTCGCTCAGCTCGCCGCCCCGGATCACGCAGTCCACATTGTCGGCAATCAGATCCACGGTGCGGTCGGTCACGCCCAGGTCGATCTGGATATCGGGGTAGCGCGCCTGGAAGGAGGCCAGCTGCGGGATGATCAGCATCCGGGCGATGGAGGTGCCGACATCGACACGCAGGCGCCCGCGCGGCGTGGCGCGCACCTGGCTCATGCTGGCCTCGAGCTCATCAAAATCGCTCAGCAGCCGCACGGCACGGTCGTAGTAGGCGGCGCCATCGGTGGTCACCGTCACGCGGCGCGTGGTGCGGTTGAGCAGCTTGACCCGCAGCCGGTCTTCCAGCGCCTGCACATGCTTGGTCACACTGGCCTTGGGCAGCTGCAGCGACGAGGCCGCAAGCGTGAACGTGCCCGACTCCACGACCCGCGCGAACACCCGCATTGCCTGTATCTGATCCATCTGCCTCTCCTTGCACTGTGCTTGCACTGTCGCGCACGCGCGCGCCAAAAGTAGGTGGATTCTCACACGCCAAAGATCATGCCATTGTTCCTGATTTGGAAATAGTGCGGCCATAATTTGCGGATTGATCGGTTGCAGCAACGCAACTACATTTACCCCATGCCTACTTTCCACCGGGCTAGCTTATGTCTGACACCACCGTAAAAACCCGTTCACCGGCTCCTGACTTCATCGACACCGTCGCTCCGACGGCGTCAGGCGAGTCGGTGGCCGTGCGCCTGTACGGTAGCAAGGGCAAGTCGGGCGAGCCTTCGCCCTTGGTGCTGCATTTTCATGGCGGCGCTTTTGTCGAAGGCGATCTGGACAGTGGCTGCACCGTGGCGGGTCTGCTGGCCTCAGCAGGTGCCCGTGTGGTGTCGGTGGCGTACCCGCTCTCACCTGAGCATCCATTTCCGCGTCCATTGGAGATCGGATATGAAATGCTCCAGTGGAGCTACAAACATCGCACACGCCTTGCCGGCAAAGGTGCGCCGATGTATGTGGCTGGTGAGGAGGCGGGCGCCAACCTGGCTGCCGGCGTGTGTCTGATGGCGCGTGATCAACGCCATCCGCCGCTGGCAGGGCAGATCCTGCTCTCACCCATGCTCAATCCCTGCGCTGGCACGGCATCGCTTCGCGCTGCCAATGGCGATGCGACGGAATGCAAATGGGCCGAGGGCTGGAGCAAGTTCCTGGGCTGCACCTATGACGGCATCCATCCCTACGCCGTGCCTGCGATGGCACAGCGCCTGGCTGGGCTGCCGGCAACGCTCATCATGGTGGGCGATGAAGACCCGATGCATGACGAGGCACTGGCTTATGCCAGCCGCCTGCAGGCAGCCGGTCATCTGGTGCAGCAGCATGTATTCAAGGTCGCGCAACAGTGGCCCGATGCATTGCTCGAGCCCCGTGCTCCCGAGCCCTGTCCCTGTGCCGGGGCAGTGCTGGAACAACTGGCACTTTTCTTCGAGACATCCCGATGTCGGGCGCAAGCCTGATCCCCTGAACGAAGCGCAAGGCAAGAGCTGCGCCACTCTCCGGTAAAGCCCGGGGAGCGGCGGCGGGCGGCTGCGCCTTCACCACCCTTTAAAAACGCTTTCTCGCAACGCATTGCCGGATGGGCAAGGATTTTCTGTCGGCTTTTGTAGCCGCAGGGGCATGCCGTTGCCGCAAGAAACCTCAAAAACGATTCACGCACACATCAGGACTTGGCCATGAGCAACAACAAAACTTCGACTTCCCCTCAACGCCGCTGGTGGACGGCCATCGGACTGGCAGCCGCCGTGGTGGCAGCAGGCGGCACCGCGCTGGGCCTGCAAAGCTCGCACGCGAGCGCCCCGGCCGAGGCCGCAGCGCCGCCGGCAATGCCGGTCTCCGTCGCCCAGGTTCTGCAGCAGGACGTGCAGCTGTGGGACGAATTCTCCGGCCGGCTCGAAGCCGTGCAGCGCGTTGATGTGCGCCCCCGTGTGGCGGGCGCGCTGCAGGCGGGGCACTTCAAGGAGGGCGCCCTGGTCAAGGCGGGTGATCTGCTTTTCACGGTGGACCCGGCCCCTTATGCCGCCGAAGTAGATCGCGCCGAAGCCCAGGTGGTGGCGGCGAAGGCGCGCATGGGCTATTCGCAAAGCGAAGCCGAGCGTGCTGCCCGTCTGTGGGAAGAGCGCGCCATTGCGCAAAAGGAACTGGACGAGCGCACCAACGCCCGCCGCGAAGCAGACGCCAACCTGCGCGCAGCCCAGGCCGCACTGCAAACGGCCAAGCTCAACCTGGGCTACACCCAGGTGCGCGCACCCGTGGCTGGGCGCATGGGCCGCATCGATGTGACCGTGGGCAACCTGGTCAGTGCCGGTGCCGGCGCACCGGTGCTGACGACCCTGGTCTCCGTCAACCCCATGTACGCCAGCTTTGATGCCGACGAGCAGATCGTGACGAACGCGCTGCAAGGCCTGCGCCAGGGCAAGAGCGCGCGCGCGCTGATCGAGAGCATTCCCGTGCAGATGGGGGTGGGCACCAGCGGCGCCACGCCCTACAACGGCCACCTGCAGCTGATTGACAACCAGGTCGATGCGCGCAGCGGCACGGTGCGGGTGCGTGCGGTATTTGACAACGCCGATGGCGCGCTGATGGCCGGCCAGTTTGCCCGCGTGCGCATGGGCCAGCCCCACAGCCAGCAGGCGCTGCTGATCAATGAGCGTGCCGTGGGCACGGACCAGAGCAAGAAGTTTGTGCTGGTGGTGGGCGAGGGCAACAAGGCCGAGTACCGCGAAGTGCAGCTGGGCGCGCCGTTTGAGGGCCTGCGCCTGGTGACCTCGGGCCTCAAGGCCGGCGAGCGCATTGTGGTCAACGGCCTGCAGCGCGTGCGGCCCGGCGCCGTGGTGGCGCCGCAGGATGTGCCCATGTCCAGCAAGTCCGAGCTCAAACCCGAGCTCAAGGGCGATGCGCAGCAGGCAGCCAACGATGGCTCCAAGCCCGCCGCCTAAACCGATAACAAAAAAGCCAAGCGTATGAATTTATCCCGATTTTTCATCGACCGCCCGATCTTTGCGGGTGTGCTGTCGCTGCTGATCTTTCTGGCAGGGCTGATTGCCATGCGGGCCTTGCCCATCTCGGAGTACCCCGAGGTGGTGCCGCCCTCGGTGGTGGTGCGCGCCCAGTACCCCGGCGCCAACCCCAAGGTGATCGCCGAAACCGTGGCCACGCCCCTCGAAGAATCCATCAACGGTGTCGAAGGCATGCTCTACATGGGCAGCCAGGCCACCACCGATGGTGTGATGACCCTGACCGTGACCTTCAAGCTGGGCACCGACCCGGACAAGGCCCAGCAGCTGGTGCAAAACCGCGTCTCGCAAGCCGAGCCGCGCCTGCCCGAAGAAGTGCGCCGCCTGGGCGTGACGACAGTCAAGAGTTCGCCCGACATCACCATGGTCGTGCACATGGTCTCGCCCAATGGCCGCTATGACATCGACTACCTGCGCAACTACGCCGTGCTCAACGTCAAGGACCGCCTCGCGCGCATCCAGGGTGTCGGCCAGGTGCAGATCTTTGGCGGCGGCGATTACTCGATGCGCGCCTGGCTGGACCCACAAAAGGTGGCCCAACGCGGCCTGTCGGCCAGCGATGTGGTGGCCGCCATCCGTGGCCAGAACGTGCAAGCCGCTGCTGGCGTGGTGGGTGCATCGCCGGGTCTGCCTGGCGTGGACACCCAGCTGTCGATCAATGCCCAAGGCCGTTTGTCCAGCACCGAAGAGTTTGGCGACATCATCGTCAAGACCGGCTCGGACGGTGCGGTGACGCGCCTGCGTGACATTGCCCGCCTGGAGCTGGGTGCGGCAGATTACTCGCTGCGCTCGCTGCTGAACAACGAACCTGCGGTGGGTATGGGCGTGTTCCAGGCGCCTGGCTCCAATGCGCTCGAGATCTCGGAAAACGTGCGCAACACCATGGCCGAGCTGCAAAAGAACATGCCTGAAGGCGTGGAATTCCGCATTGCCTATGACCCAACCCAGTTTGTGCGCGCCTCCATCGACTCGGTGATCCACACCCTGCTCGAAGCCATTGCGCTGGTCGTTGTGGTGGTGATTGTGTTCCTGCAAACCTGGCGCGCCTCCATCATCCCGCTGCTGGCCGTGCCGGTGTCGGTCGTGGGTACGTTTGCGGTGCTGCATCTGCTGGGCTTCTCGATCAATGCGCTCAGCCTCTTTGGCCTGGTGCTGGCCATCGGTATCGTCGTCGACGATGCGATCGTCGTGGTCGAGAACGTGGAGCGCAACATTGAAGCGGGGCTGAGCCCGCGCGAAGCCACCTACCAGGCGATGCGCGAAGTCTCGGGCCCCATCATTGCGATTGCGCTGGTGCTGGTTGCGGTGTTTGTGCCGCTGGCCTTTATCAGTGGCCTCACCGGCCAGTTCTACAAGCAGTTTGCGGTGACGATCGCCATCTCGACGGTGATCTCGGCCATCAACTCGCTGACCCTGTCGCCAGCGCTGGCAGCCTTGCTGCTCCGAGGCCATGACGAGCCCAAGGATGCGCTCACCCGTGGCATGGACCGCGTGCTGGGCGGCTTCTTCCGCCGCTTCAATGCCGTCTTCCACCGGGGCTCGGAAGCCTACAGTGGCGGCGTGCGCCGCGTGATTGGCCACAAGGCTGGCATGTTTGTGGTCTACCTGGCGCTGGTCGGCGCCACCTGGGGCCTGTTCCATATGGTGCCCGGCGGCTTTGTGCCCGCGCAGGACAAGCAGTACCTGGTGGGCTTTGCCCAGCTGCCCGATGGCGCAACCCTGGACCGCACCGAAGACGTGATCAAGCGCATGGGCGATATCGTCAAAGAGAACCCCAATGTGCAGGACGCCATCGCCTTCCCCGGTCTGTCGATCAATGGTTTCACCAACAGCTCGAACTCCGGCATCGTGTTTGTCTCGCTCAAGCCCTTTGCCGAGCGCACCCGCGCTGACCAAAGCGGTGGCGCCGTGGCCGGCCAGCTGAACCAGGCCTTTGGCCAGATCCAGGATGCGTTCATCGCCATGTTCCCGCCGCCACCGGTGTCGGGTCTGGGCACCACGGGCGGCTTCAAGCTGCAGATCGAAGACCGGGCCTCGCTCGGCTACGAAGCGATGGACGGCGCGGTCAAGGCCTTCATGGCCAAGGCCTACCAGACGCCGGAACTGACCGGCATCTTCTCGAGCTGGCAGGTCAATGTGCCCCAGCTCTATGCCGATATCGACCGCACCAAGGCGCGCCAGCTCGGTGTGCCGGTGACCGATATCTTCGAGACCCTGCAGATCTACCTGGGCAGCCTGTACGCCAATGACTTCAACAAGTTTGGCCGCACCTACAGCGTGCGGGTGCAGGCGGATGCGGGATTCCGCGCCCGTGCCGAAGATGTGGGCGCGTTGAAGGTGCGCTCGACCACCGGCGAGATGGTGCCGCTGTCCGCGCTGATGAAGCTCGAACCCAGCTTTGGCCCAGAGCGTGCGATGCGCTACAACGGCTTCCTGTCGGCCGACGTCAATGGCGGACCAGCCCCCGGTTTCTCGTCGGGCCAGGCCCGCGAAGCGGTGGAGCGCATTGCTCGCGAGACCTTGCCCCAGGGCATTGGCTTTGAATGGACGGAGCTGACCTACCAGGAAATCCTGGCGGGCAACTCGGCGGCGCTGGTCTTCCCGCTGGCGATTCTGCTGGTCTTCCTAGTGCTGGCTGCGCAGTATGAAAGCCTGACCCTGCCGCTGGCGATTGTGCTGATCGTGCCAATGGGCTTGCTGGCCGCGATGACCGGTGTCTGGCTCTCGCATGGCGACAACAACGTGTTCACCCAGATCGGCTTAGTGGTGCTGGTGGGGCTATCGGCGAAGAACGCCATCTTGATTGTGGAGTTTGCCCGTGAGCTCGAATTTGCCGGACGCTCTCCCATCCAGGCCGCGATCGAGGCCAGCCGCCTGCGTCTGCGCCCCATCCTGATGACCTCGATGGCCTTCATCATGGGCGTGCTGCCGCTGGTGCTGTCCAAGGGTGCCGGCGCCGAGATGCGCAGCGCCATGGGTGTGGCGGTGTTTGCCGGGATGATTGGTGTGACCGCCTTTGGTCTCTTCCTGACCCCCGTGTTCTATGTGCTGCTGCGCAAACTGGCAGGCAACCGCCCGCTCAAGCAACACGGCGCCCATGTGGCCCCGATCACGGCGCCGGTCCCTGCACCTGTGCATGGCGCAGGCTCGGGCCAACCCATCTTGGCCGCGGCTCGCGGACATGACGAATAAGAGAAGAAAAACATGCAAGCAATGACTATGTCTTTCAACGCCAAAACCGGTCAGGCGCCCCTGGGCCGGGGCCTGCGCCTCGCGCTGGCACCGCTGCGCTTGAAACTGCTCACGCCGCTGGCAGCGGCCCTGCTGCTGGCCGGTTGCGCCACCGCGCTGCCGCCTGCTGTGCAAAACGCTGGCGTGCCGGTGCCC
>NZ_APCR01000429.1:0-555 GCF_000410635.1 Comamonas sp. B-9 | reverse complement strand
TGTGGCCAAGCCAGGCGGGATTGTGGTCGCGCCCCAGGACGATGCTCTGCAGTTTGGCAGGGCTGAGTCGGGCGCAACGCTGGTGCGGGACCAGGACGGCGAAACCCACATCATTGCCGCCCGGTTTGATGTTGAAGAACTTCATGAGGATTGAACCATGTCTTTGAACTTCCCGGCCCAGGGCCGCGACTATTTGATGGATGTCGGTGTCCACGGCGGCACGCAGGTGCCCACCTGGCACATCGCATTGTTTGAGGGCGACTACGACCCTCAAGAGGACGACACGGCGGCCAACATCGGTAGCCGCGCAACAGAGATCACGGCTTATTCCGAGACCACCCGGCAGGAGTTCAAGGAAGCGGCGGCCACTGGCGGCGCTACCAGCAACTCTGGTGCGGTGGCACTCGTCACGTTGACCGCGCAGAAAGCTGTCTCCGGTTTCGCTCTGGTGTCCAGCGCAGGCAAGGGTTCGAGCACCGGCATCTTGCTGTGCTACCAGCGCCTGCCATCGCCCCGCACCTATGGCCCGGGCGACGTGGTCAAGATCCCGGTGAG
>NZ_KE148642.1:17175-17422 GCF_000410635.1 Comamonas sp. B-9 | reverse complement strand
GGGGGCGCCTAGCCGGGCGCACCTCGCCGGCCGCCCAGCCAGGCCCCTAGCTGGCCCCCCGCCCGCCAACCTGCCCCCAGGCCAGCGCCCAAACAACACAGCCCCAGGTGGTGGCACCTGGGGCTGTTCTCTCAGCGCTAAGGCAGGCTTAGCGGATGCGTGCTGTTACACCGTCTTGCGGCTGCGGCGCAGGCCCACAGCACCCATCAGCGCCGCCAACGCGGCCAAGCCCAAGCTGCCCAGCGTA
>NZ_KE148642.1:0-16990 GCF_000410635.1 Comamonas sp. B-9 | reverse complement strand
CGTGGCGGTAATCGTGCACGATGCCTGGGTGGCATTGGCGGCTACTACCAGCGGCGATGCGCAGGTGGTGGTGAAACGTGGGTTGGCCGCCGGCAGCACCAGGTTAATGGGCAGGTCGGCCGTGGGCGCTGCTGTCAGCGTGACGGTGCAGGTGGCGACCTGGTTGGCCGTATCGCTCAGCTCGGCAGGGGTGCAAACCACGCTGGCCTCGGGGCCGCTTGCTTCTACATGCGCGTCCGACTGCAGGTACTAGTGATTGCCGACCTTGGCCAGCGTGTAGCGGTACCCCCCAGCCTCCACATGGCCGGGCGCGGGCAGGCTGAAGGTACCGTTCGAAGCGCCATCGACCTGCACCACCATAATGCCGTTGCCGGTGGTGGCGGCTCCGGTTCCGCCCAGATTGCTGATATTCAAAATAGTGTCACCGCTGGTGTCGCCTTGCACCACCAGCTTTTGGGTGGGCGAGCTGTCTGCGCCCAAGGCGGTGTTCATCGCTACCACACCGCCATTGCTGGTGTAGTTTTGGCTGACGGTCAGCACATTGCTGGTGCCGCCTGCTGCCATCGTTACCAGGTTGCTGTTGTTCAGGCTTTTGACCGTACCGCTAAAGGTATTGGTGTCCAGCGTGCCATCCGCGGCCACCGTAAAGTCAGAGGCGGGGCTCAGGCTATTGGCAGCGCCTGCGCGCAGTAGCCCTGCATTGATCACCGTTTCATTCTCGTAGCTGTTGTTGCCGCTCAAGGTCGTGGTGCCAAAGTTATTGACAAAGACCCTGCCATAACCCGTGATGTCGGAGGCAATACGGTAATTGCCCGAGGCATCGCTGTGGTTCAGCATAAGCGCAGCAGTGGTGGGTTCTTCAAAGCCGATGGTGGGCACAATGACTGCGCCCGGGGTGGTGGTGCCCTCAATAGTGAGCATGGTCGGGCCAGTTGGGTCTCCATCAAGGTAGGTCGACACGCGCAAGATTTTGCCCGTCTCGACGGTCGCGCCCTCACCAACGGTGAGTGAAGCATAGCCCGGTAGTGGGCGTTTCAAGTTGATTTCGTCACCCGCGAGCAATTTGGAGCCTGCGCCGCTCAGCGACAGTGCGCCGTTTCTGAATATCAGGCTACCCTCGCAGTGCATCAAAGCGCCATTGTTGATCTGCAGGGTTGAGACGTCAGAGCCATCGAAATCGCAGTTAGCTCCCCGCAAGCTGGAATTGGCGCCATCGACTTCCACGGTAAAGACGGTGGACTGGGTAGAACCCAGTGTCGCGTTGGTCAATACCGTGCCACCATTGCGCACCCGAAGACTGGCTGCTGCCCTATTGCCAATCACCAGGCCCGCACCGGTGGCCGAGGTCAGCAGCCATGAAGATCCCGTGCCCTCCACAACGACGGAGCCTCTTCCAGTGTTCTGCTCGCTGATGCTTCCGGTCTGGGACGTCAATTGCCCGCCATTTTGAATGCTGAGCGCGCCAGTAGCGCTGTCGCCGACGATTACCTGGGTGGCGGTATGGCTGGCGCCCAGGCTGCCGGTAGGGTTGGTGTCCCCCGTGAAGTCAATGCTCTGGGCCTGCGCAAAGCCGCTCAGCAGGCAGGCGGTCAGCAGCGCGTAGCGGGCGGGAGGGATGAATCGGTTTTTCATAGGAATTTTGAATTTATAGGTTGTATAAAGCTATTTAAATAGCCAGCGAAGAGGGGCGATAGCACGGAAACAGGCGCCTGGTATTGGGGAGCTGGCGATGGAACTAGCCTGCAGCTGGTAAAAGTCTCCGGTTCAACGGGTGCGCTTTGGCAGCGCAACTGCCCAGCATGTGTGTTACGCCGGGCAGGTGCTCCCGGTGGTTTACACCGTCTTGCGGCTGCGGCGCAGGCCCAGAAGGCCCATCAGTGCTGCCAACGCGGCCAGGCCCCAACTGCCCAGCGTGGGCACCTGCTTGAGGGTGGCAGGCGGCTGGGTGGTGGTGTCACCCGCATCCTTGACCAGCACCTGCGCGGCAGGGCCGGCGGGCGTGTAGGCATCGGCAGTAGTGGGCGGCGCAATGGCCAGCTCCAGGCTCACATCGCCGTCACCCGCCGTGGTGTTGGGCGTGGCGGTAATCGTGCACGATGTCTGGGTGGCATTGGCGGGTACCATCAGCGGCGATGCGCAGGTGGTGGTGAAACGTGGGTTGGCCGCCGGCAGCACCAGGTTAATGGGCAGGTCGGCCGTGGGCGCTGCTGTCAGCGTCACGGTGCAGGTGGCGACCTGGTTGGCCGTATCGCTCAGCTCAGCCGGGGTGCAGACCACACTGGCCTCGGGGCCGCTAGCTTCTACATGTACGTCAGACTGCAGGAACCAGTTGTTGCCCACCTTGGCCAGCGTGTAGCGGTACCCCCCAGCCTCTACATGGCCGGGCGCGGGCAGGCTGAAGGTACCGTTCGAGGCGCCATCGACCCGCACCACCATAATGCCGTTGCCGGTGGTGGCGGCTCCCGTGCCGCCCAGGTTGCTGATATTCAACACGGTATTGCCGCTGGTGTCGCCTTGCACCACCAGCTTTTGGGTGGGCGAGCTGTCTGCGCCCAAGGCGGTGTTCATCGCTACCACTCCGCCATTGCTGGTGTAGTTTTGGATGACGGTCAGCACATTGCTGGTGCCGCCTGCTGCCATCGTTACCAAGCCGCTGTTGTCCAGGCTCAAAACGGTGGGGCTAAAGGTATTGGTGTCTAGCGTACCGTCAGCGGCCACCGTAAAGTCAGAGGCGGGGCTCAGGCTGTTGGCCGCGCCTGCGCGGAGCGTGCCCGCGTAGATGCGGGTAATGCCCGTGTAGCTGGCATTGTCGCCTGTCAAGGTGGTGCTGCCGGAGTTGTTAACGTTGATCTGGCCGTTGCCGTCCAAAGAGGGCGCGAGCTGGTAATTCCCAGAAGCATCCGTGTGGTTCAGGTTCAGCACATTTGCGCGATCGCCGTCGAATCGAATGGTGGGAGAGATAACCGCACCTGGGGTGGTCGTGCCCTCGATATTGAGCACGCGAGAGCCAGAAAGTCCTGCGGTAGGCGCTATCAATACAACAATGCGACCTCCCTCTATTGCAGCACCTTCCTGCACGGTAACGATGGAAGAGCTTGAGCGTGGACCGTTTCCGAGCGCAAGAACAGTAGAAATCCATTTGGAGCCTACCCCGCTCAGCGTCAGCTCGCCAAACTCCAAATGCGCCAAGTCCCCGCAGTGGATTACGCCGCCATTGCTAATCCGGATGGTCGACGGAGCCGGGCCATCGAAATGACAGACCATAGCGCTCAACGTTGAATTGGCACCATCGACTTCCACCAGTCCACTCGAGCCTGGCCAATACGCCGTGTGTACCGTCCACATAAGAGAAACGCTTGCCCCGTTGCGCACCTGCAGAGTTCCTCGTCCGTAATTCCCTACGGTCAAAACTTCAAGATTGGCAGATGCAAAGTCCCATGTGGAGTTGGGGCCATCTACCAGCACGGTGCCCGTGCTTCCTGCCTCGTCGCCGATCCTTGCTTTTTCAGACAACAGCTGTCCACCATTTTGGATGGTCAGTCCGCCCGTGTTTCTGATACCCACCTTGACCTCCTGAGCGCTGTAGCTGGCGCCCATATTGCCGGTGGGATCAGTGTCACCGCTAAAGTCGATGCTCTGGGCCTGTGCAAAACCGGTGAGCAGGCAGGCGGTCAGCAGCGCGTAGCGGGCGGGAGGGGTTAATCGTTTTTTCATATGGATTTTGAATTTATAAGTTGTATGAAGCTATTTAAACAGCCAGCGAAGGGAAAGGAAAAGCGCAGAGCCAGGTACCTGGCATCAAGCACTGAGCTGTGGTTAAACCATGGGTTGGCGTTGCCAAGCCGCATGGCACCACCATCGTGGCGCACCGATAGCCGAGGCGGGTTGGAGAGAGGAGAGGGGCAGCGTCATCCACTTTCTGCTTCTGAGGTTGGAAAAAAATGGCACCTATCTTGCATTCAAGCGTGGTATGAAATAAAGCGTCTATCAATAGCATAAAGCAACTAGAAATTTGTGATTCATAACAAATGTCTAACCAAAATTCAGCGACCAAAGGCATGGCGGTGCGTTTCAGCCATTCAATGCGAATCAGATGTATGGATGGTGCTGACCTCCTCACAGGGCGTTGGCATGCGCGTTCTGAAAGTTCGCAAAATGTGTGCAAGCAATGTATGCAAGATTGATTTAAAGCATAGCCTAGCACGATCAATTCATATAGTTTATAAAAACTAATCTATTGATAGGTTTTTGCCAGAGCCTTGGAGCTGATGGGGCCAGGGCTTATAGCGGGCAGCAATGGCCTTATTGCGGGGGCGTTTTGCACTGCAGCAGCGCGCAGGCAGCGCCGCTGTACGTAGGGGCGCTGTTAGAGAGGATGCCTAGGCATGGGTGCACGGCGAGCGGCCGTTAAAAATGGGGCCATGCCGCGTGACCAACCCCGCATCTGTGTGAGCCTCTCTATGTCATTGTTATGACAAAAGAAAAGGCATGTAAAAGCGGGAACGCTGGCTGACAGTCGTATAGATGAGACAGGGTGGCGTATATGCGCAGCCGCCTCTGCCCTGGTCGGGTGGGGAGCGAAGCCAAGGCTATCGCCGTGCAGGGCCGGCCGGTGCCGCTTGCGAGCTGATCGTTACGCTGGGCGATTGCGTGAGCGGCAGCCCATCTGCAGCCGTCGGGAACCCAAAGAACCGTTGCCTCTGCTGCGCCCTGCTCGTTATGGCCAATACGGGGCAGCGCCTGGCGGCGCTACCCCCTGGATGCTGCCTTAGGCAGCGGACTTGCGCGAGCGGCGCAGGCCCAGAGCCGCCATCAGCGCTGCCAACGCAGCCAGGCCCCAGCTGCCCAGCGTGGGCACTGCAGTAGGGCTGGCAGGCGGCTGGGGCGCATTGGCATCCTGGATAACGACCTGCGCAGCAGGGCCCACGGGCGTATAGGCATCTGCGGTGGTGGGCGGTGCAATGGCCAGCGTGACGGTCACATCGCCATCCCCCGCCGTGGTGTTGGGCGTGGCGGTAATCGTGCAGCTGGCCTGGGTGGCATTGGCCGCAACCACCATGGGCGATGCGCAGGTAGTGGTGTAGCGCGGGTTGGCCGCAGGCAGCACCAGGTTAATGGGCAGGTCGGCCGTAGCGGCAGCGCTTAGCGTGACCGTGCAGGTGGCGACCTGGTTGGCCGTATCGCTCAGTTGCGCAGGCGTGCACACCACGCTGGCTTCGGGGCCGGCCGCTTCCACCTCGTTTTCTGATTGCAGGAACCAGTTGTTGCCGACCTGGACCAGTGAATAGCGGAAACCACCAGCCACCACATAGCCGGGTGCGGGCAGGCTAAAGGTGCCGTTGGAGTCCCCATCGACCTGCACCACCAAAATACCGTCGCCGGTGGTTTGCGCCCCTGCGCCGCCCAGGTTGCTGATATTCAAAATGGTGTTGCCGCTGGTACTGCCTTGCACCACCAGTTTTTGAGTGGGCGAGCCGCTGTCTGCCAGCGCTGCGTTCATCGCAATCACTCCCCCATTGCCGGTGTAGTTTTGGGCCACCGTCAGCACGGTGCTGGTGCCGCCCGCTGCCATCGTTACCAAGCCGCTGGTGTCCAGGCTCAAAACGGTGGGGCTAAAGGTATTGGTGTCCAGCGTGCCGCCAGCGGCAACGACAAAATCGGAACTGGGGCTCAGGCTATTGGCAGCGCCAGCGCGCAGCAGCCCGGAATTGATGTTTGTGGCGTTGTAGTAGCTGTTGTTGCCCGTCAATGTGGTGGTGCCAGCGCTGTTCACATCTACGCCGCCATAGCCCAAGATATCGGGCGCGAGCTGGTAATTGCCTGAGGCATCACTGTGGTTGAGGTTCAGCACGCCCCCTTCGATAGATTGAAAGTCGATGGAGGGCGTCACAACGGCACCGGGCGTGATCGCGCCTTCGATTTTGAGCGCGGTAGGGCCAGTGATCCCCGCCGCATTGCTTGCAGGTATCACGTAGCTGACCGCTTCGATGGATGCTCCTTCACCAACGGTCACCACCGCATCAGGCCGGCCTGCAGGGGCGCCCCATTCGAGTTGCGTGTCCGAGACCCATTTGGAGCCCGCGCCGCTGATATTTACTTCGCCATTGAGCAGCAGACCTCCCAATTTGCAAGAGATCACGCCGCCATTGGTAATGCGAACGACCGAGTTGCCATTGTTGCCAAACTCGCAGTAGTCACCTTCCACGATCGAGTTGGCGCCATCGACTTCCACCAACGCGCTCGATCCAGGAAGCTGGCCTGATCGAAACATGACGTTGACGTTGCTGACCGTGGAGACGCTGGCACCGTTGCGCACCTGCAGGCTGCCGGATCCGCCATTGCCCACCGTCAGGCTGGTAAAGCTCGGAGAGGTCAGCGTCCACGAGGAGCCCGCGCCATCGAGCACCACGGTGCCCGTGCTGCCCGCCTGCTGGCCGATATTGCCGCCCTGCGAGGCGAGTTGTCCGCCACTGAGGATATTGAGCGCGCCGGTGCCGCTGTCGCCCACAATCACCTGCGTGGTGGTAAAGCTGGCGCCTTGGTTGCCGGTGGGGGTGGTGTCCCCCGTGAAGTTAATGCTCTGGGCTTGGGCCAGGCCCGCGAACATGCAGGCGGCGAGCAGCGCGTAGCGGGCGGGCGGCATAGTTTGCTTTTTCATCAGAATCCTCATGCATTGAAGCTGTGGAAAGCTATGGACAGTGCAGGCAAGGGGCTGGGCCTGGTCGCCCACATGCGGTTGTGCCGCGATGGACGGTACCCGACCCTGTCTGCTTGCCCATCGGAGCAATGGCCATCTGCAGGAGATAGGCCATAAAGCGATGGCCCATGGCATTGGCGACATTGCCATTCGCCATGAATGACAAATGTCTAGCCAGGCATCGGTAGCGCAGGGCGTATTGGCTGCTTTTCAGCAGCCAAGGCAAAAAGGGTGTTGTGTATGGGTGGTACTACCTCCTGACCATGCCTGGGGTTGGCTGTTTGGTGCGGTCTGTGAATCTGGGGGAATGGCGAGCGCTGGCTATTAACGGACGGCGTTAGCCTGCCGATTTGCGCGTACGCCGCAGGCCCAGCCAGCCGATGACGGAGACCAGCGATAGGGCGCCCACGGCGCCTAGCGTCGGCACCGGGGTGGGTGCAGTGGGGGGAACCACAATCGGGTCATCGACGGGCACCACCGTCAGCTTGATGGCGGGGGTGACCTGGTCGTTCTGGGTCCAGGTGCTGCCCGCGTCAAGGGTTTGCACATAGCCTGCAGCCGAGGTTGAAAACCCACCTGCAAAGGTGTAGGCATTGCTGGGGCCGTCGTTGTCCGACAGGCCGATATAGCCACCTGAGGGGCTGGACACCATCAATGCGTACTTTGTGCCCGCCAGCAACGTGGTGCTGGGGATGGAGCCCAGCTGGGCTGCTGTGTAGGTATTGGCGTTCAGGTTGGCGCCATCATTGGGCACGACGATGGGCAGCGTGGCAGAGGCCAGCGCGGCGCCCGTGGGCAGTTCAGTGCTGCCGTCGAGCTGGAACAGGCGGAGCAGGGCGGTGGTTGCCGGGTCGGTGTTGGCCAGACCCAAGGTGATCTCGGTAATCCGCGTTGGCACCGTGCCGGTGGTAAACGCGGGGCCGCGCCACTGGCTGTCACTCACGGGATACGCCGAGTAGAAGTCAAAGCCGGTGCTGTCGATCACCACCTGCGGTGGCTGGCTTTGTGCCGATGCGATCGGTGCCCAGGATGCCGCGCAGGCTAAGAGGCCGATGGCGGCGTAGTGGCGTAAAGCGTGGCGGCGAATCGTTGGCATAGCGCTTCCTTTAAAAAAATCGAAGGTCGAAAACAGCTTTGCGATTGAAATGTTGGAGGTCAAAGAACGCTTTGGTTATTGAATGGATGCATTGACATTGATTAATGATTGATAACCAATGTAATTTTTAATATCTATTTCTGTGGAGAAAGAAATTAATGAGTATTTGCAATTCCATAGCGGTATTTGGTTTTTTGTATATCAAGTTTGCGCTGATCAGCGGCGGAGTTTGAACGCTGCAGCTGGCTCGGACTTGCCGGATTGGCGCTCGTAGCAAGGCACCCCGACCTGGGCGCTGGTTAAGCAACAGCGCACGCCGCGCAAGAATCAGCATTGATGAGGGGATATGCCGCCCGCCGGTGTTTGGCGGTGGTTGGCAGGGGCTGGGGGCCCACGCTAACGCGCAACTGGCAGTGCCGCCAATCGCTGGCGCAACCCGCGCACAGCCACGCCCGGCCGTTGCAGTCAGGCGACAACGGCGACTGCTGGCAGTGACCCGCCAAGGCGCAGGGGTTTAGGCGCTGCGCGCCAGCAGCGTGAACCTTGGCGGTGCGTTAGACCGGCGCATCCAGGCAACCCATAAGCGCGCTGGGCCAGCGCTGTGCATTACGGTGCGGTGGGTGCGTTGCACTGCCAGTTGCCGCCCATGCTTTGGCAGCGGATGCCATTGGGCCCCACCAGGTTCTGGGGGCCGGAGCGGGTGAGAAAGTGGCCCTGGTTGTCAGTACAGCCGCTGGCATTGCAGCTGATGATAAAGACCGGCTGCTGGGGGGCAGATGGCGTTGTTTCCGTACTGGCGGGCTGAGACGAGGGCGGGCGCCGGGGCGTTTTGTCGCCATCGGGGCGCTCGTCAGAATCACTGTCACGGTCGCTGGCACAGACATTAGCGGTGGCGGTTGCTGTTGGGGGCTCGCTGCGTGCGGCTTGTGGCACCGCTGCCGCAGCGCCCGCCGCCGCCCATGCCGGTGCCAGGCCCAGCAGCACCATTGCCAAAGTCATCGAACCACGCATTCTGTTTTCCTCTATCCCAACGTAGGGGCCAGCGTCTGCTACCGACAAGCTGACCTGCTTTCTGTCCTTTGTCCGACGCGTGCGCGCCAGGCCAATGGATAGATTGTGAGCTATGAACCCACCTGACCCCAAACCTACCAAGCCCACCAATCCCAACACCCGCGCTGGGCGATTCGCCAACAAGCGTTTTGCCATCATCGGCGGGATTGTTTTGGTGTTTCTGCTGATCGCGATCTTTGTGCCCCTTTGACGGCACGACCGCATCCCAACACCTTGAACCGGGCAGCCCATAGGGCTGCCCGTGTTGTTGGTGGCGTTTGCTGCGGGTGGGGGAGATAGCCGCGGTGCTGGTATATGCGCATCTCGATCTGTGCCGGTTTGAGGGCGTGGCCGATTTGCAGCGCTGCCTGCTGCTTTGGCAATGTTGACCGATGGCAGGGCGTGCGCAATACCTGCCCTCTGCGCTTGGCGGCCTTGGATGAGGCGCCTTGGTACGCAGCGTGGCTGCAGGCCTGGCAGACCGAGCTGGGAGACCAAGCTGGGAGCCTGAGCTGGGCGTGATGGCCGAGACGATGGAGCCAAGCTTGCGCAGCCCCGATGGGGCACGGCGCAACGCCGCTGCTTAGTGCCGTTTTACGATCGGGATGTCGTAGATATTGCCATCGTAGGAGCCGGCCAGAAATTGGGCCTTGTCGCTGTCAAAGCACAGCGACGAGATGCCCGCTGAGGTGGGGCGCATGGTGGGCTGCCATTGCCCTGCAGCATGGTCGTAGATGGCGACGCAGCCATGGTAGGAGCCCGTGGCAATCCATTGGCCATCAGGGCTGGCGGCAACACATTTGATGGAATGCTGGTGGGGGGTGTTCAGCTCGGTCGATGCAAAGTCGTCCCAGATCCGCAGCTTGCGATCCCGGCTGACGCTGACAAAGCGGTCGTTGGGCAGTGCCGCGCAACCATTGGCAATGCGGCTGTGGGCATCGCGTTTGCTGAACAGTTCGTGCAAGCTCGCAATCGACCACCAGGCGGCGCTGCCATCCGCACACACGGAGAACAGCCTATGGCTGGAGGCGGCGATGGATTTGACGGCGTTGTCATGCAGCTGCAGCGTAGCGACATGGTGCACAGCCCCATCTTGCGCCAGGGCAAACACCAGGCCTTCACCTGTATAGCTGCCAATGACCATATGGGCAATGCCGTTGCGCATGAATGCCGCGCCGCAGTTGAGCGGGGATCGGTGTTGGTACAGCGTCTCACCTGTTGCGGCATCGAACAGCGCCCCAGTTTGGCCGCCGGTGCATATCTTGCCGCCGAGGGGCGTGAGGAAGTTGCACAGGCTGCGCAGGTCGCGGATGGGCTCGCCATGGGCTTTGAGAATGCCGGCGTCGCCAATCGATACCACGCCCCAAGGGGGCTGCAGGGTGGCGGTGGCATTGATGCCGCCTGTGGCGCAGACCTTGTCGAGATTCCATTCGCCCGTTGGGATGTGGAAGAGCGCGTAGGAAGAGCCAAAGGTGGCAAAAACCAAGGTGTCCTTGTCCAGAAAAGCGCAAGACCTGGGCCATATCGGTGCAGGAATGCTCGACTGCGCCATGGGGGTGAGGGCGCTGGATTGCGCTTTCCAGACGCGCAGCAGCCGGTCATAGCTCAAGCTCACCAGCAATTGCTCGCTGTCCTGGTAGACCAATCGCTTGATGCCAGCCTGGTGTGCCGGTGTTGCCTGGCGATGGCTGCCGTCGATGGTCAAGATCATGCCGGCATCATTGCCCGCATAGACGGTGCCATTGTTGGCGATGGCAATTGTGTCGGTCTCTACGCCGCCAAGGTCAATGTCCTGGAGCAGGTCTCCCGTTGCCAGTGACCATTGCTTGAGCGTGCCGTCGTCGCTGGACGATAGCAGTGTCTGGCCATTGGCGGACCAGGCTATCGAGATCACATCGGCGCTATGGCCTGCGAGGCAGTGCCGGAGCCGGCCTTGGAAGTCGAAGACCCTCACATGGTGGTCGCGCGAGGCAGTGGCGATCAGCGCCTCGGTGGGGTGGAACTGGGCCATTTCAACATCATCCCCATGGTCGGAGAGCACGCAGATGAGCTTCATGCCAGGCACGGACCACAACCGGGCCGTGTGGTCGCTGGAGGCGCTGATCAAATGCTGGCCGTCGCTGCTGAAGGACAGCTGGTTAGCCAGATGGTCATGCCAGGCACGGGCCAGTGCGATTTTCTGGTGGGCGTCCCACAAGATCACCTGGTTGTCGTATCCGGCGCTTGCAATATAGCGACCGCCATGGGTGGCAACGCCGCTGATGGGCGATAGATGGGAGATCATGGGGTTTCCTTTTGCAGAGCCGGAACGTCGATGGAGTGGCGTGAGTGCTTGACCTTGGTTTCCAGGTAATGGCGATTATCGGTATCGACAAACACCCCGGTAGGGATGCGTGACTCCACGGTAATGCCTGCCATGCTGAGTTGCTTTTGTTTGTCGGGATTATTGCTGAGCAAGCGGATGGTGTGAATGCCCAGCGCTTGGAGCATGTCAGCGGCGACCTGGTAACTGCGCTCGTCGTCTTTATGGCCCAAAGCCCGATTCGCGGCAAAGGTATCCAATCCTTGATCTTGTAATAGGTAGGCTTCCAGTTTTCGATAAAGGCCAATGCCTCGGCCTTCTTGGCGCAAATACAGGAGCAGGCCCCCTTCGGTATGCAGGCGTTGCAGTGCTTCCTGGAGCTGGGGACCGCAGTCGCAGCGTGCGGAGGCCAGCGCGTCGCCCGTGATGCACTCTGAATGCAGGCGCACCAGCGGCGCTTTGGCGTTTGGGCGCTCAAACCGCACCGCAAAGTGCTCGCCGTGGTCGCTCAGGTTGCCAAAGCTGATGATTTCTGATGCGGCCTTGTGCCCATTGGCCAGAATGATGGGCACCCGCACGATGCTGCGAACCCGGGGTTTGGCTAAGGCATTCTCTCTGTCTTTTGAAGCGCCGTTTATGCACTGATCTGTGTCCATGATGAATCCCCGCTGGTATGGTATTTGTATACAAGATTCGAATGAATTTTTAACCACCGAGGAAGAAAGATACTACGTGCTTATGCCGTAGTCACGGCTTCAGTTGTTTCTGCGGAGAGACAATATTGATAATTTGCTTTTTATTTTATTTTTAAATTATCTAATTGAGGGTGTTAATAATTTTAATTTTATGCGATAAGTCCTGATTTGCGAGTGATGGGTTTTCGTTGATTACTGGAAATTTTGAAGTGTCTAGCGGGTTATAGGGTTCTGGCGGATATATTGGCGGGATTTTTGGGCTTGGTGGCGTTACATCCCCAGGCTGGGTTGTTTGCAGGCGTTGCTGCAATGGCTGGCGCTGGGGCTGCGCTGCACGCCGGCGCTAGCCCCGCCTGGTGCACCGCAGGCAGGGCGACGCGTGGCGCTTGTGGCGCAGCCCTGCCAATGCGGTGTGGCAGCTGCTCGCCCATCCAAGACGGTGTGCAGGGGCATCTGTGGTGGGCGAGCCCACGTGCGCAGGGGCTTACGGGAGACGATGCGCCCCGCAGCAATGGGCGCTTTTTCCAGTCCTGCAAAACCGGTGCGGCCCGTCCTACGGCTATCGGACGGCGATGACTACCCGGCTGGACCGCGCCGCTGTTTAGCATTGAATCCAAGGCCGAGACATCACGGAAGCGCTCTTACCGGCACCCCGCATCGGCCCCTTTGCAATCCCGCTTTCCAACACAGGAGAACCCTATGAATACGATCAACACAGCATCGAGCGTGATCTCTTCGGACAAGGTGCAAGGCACCAAGGTGTACAACCCCAATGGCGACAAGCTGGGCTCGGTGGAAAGCCTGCTGCTGGACAAGCTCACGGGCAAGGTCCGCTACGCGGTGATGGAGTTTGGCGGCTTTTTGGGCATGGGCACCGATGTGTACCCTCTGCCTTGGGAAACGCTGAAGTACGACACCGGCCTGGGCGGCTATGTGGTGTCGCTCACCAAGGAGCAGCTGGAAGGCGCGCCGCGCTATGCGCGTGAGACGACGCAGGACTATAACGATGAGTATGGCCGAAAGGTGAATGAATACTACGGCGTCCCTTGGATCTGATCGGGGCGGGGCTAATACAGGCCCTGATACTTCGTTGCAGAACCTTGCCGTACCTTCAGTACTGTCTGCGGTTCTGCGCCTCGTCTCAGGGGCTTTCTTAGCCCCTTGAATGGGTACGTTGCTGGGGATCAAATTCCCTACTGCATTGGCCTTTGATGGGGTAGCGCATTTTGTTGCCCAAATAAAAATAGCCTGCTGGTTAGTCAGCGGGCTATTTTTGCGTTGTTGGTGCGGGCGTGATCTGTGCACGGCCTTCGGACGGGCGCCAGGTTCGGAGCTGTCTTAGTCTCATTTTGGGGTTGCTGGGCCGTGTTGGCGGCGCATTGACCCCGCGCTGTATCCAGCGCCCGGTTTATTTGTCCGCCTACAGAACCACAGGCAGTCTGATCGTGAAGGTGGTGCCGGCATCTGAACAAGATAGCACGGTCAAGCTTCCCTGGTGGGCTGCGACGATCTGTTTGCAGATGCTCAAGCCCAGCCCCATGCTGGTGGCGGCAGACTTGGGGCCCTGGAAGTGGGGGTCGAACATCTGGGCCATCACTTCGTCCGGTACCAGAGGCCCCCGGTTGTTGACCAGAATGACGATGTCTTTTCCTTCCAGGCTGCCGGTGATCTGAATCGGAAAGTCCGACCCGCCGTAGGCCACCGCGTTTCCCAGTAGGTTGGATAAGAGCTGCTGGATACGTGGGATGTCGACACGTACCTCCGCTGGGAGCTCAAGCGATGCGACGAACGCATGCTGAGGATGCGCTTCTACAAACTCATCGATGACGGTGTGCAGGGCCGCCGCGAGGTTTTGCGTGGGTTCAGGGGCCACGGATATGGCGTTGCCGGCGCGGCCTTTGGCGTAATCGACGAGATCATCTATGAGCTTGCTCATGCGGCGGGCGCTGGTAGCGATGCGCTCTCCGAGCTTGGCCGCCTTGGGCTCGTCGCCCCGCGCGAGCATCTTTGCGCCCATCGTGATCGCCTGCAAAGGGTTGCGTAGATCGTGGGCGACAACGGCCAGGAACACCTCGCGGGCGTTGCCCGTCTCTTTAAAGCTTTGAATTTCGTTGGTCAGCTGCTGGGATATCAGCTGGTCTTGGAGAAGCTTGCCAAGAATACCGGCGCAAGCGGTAAAAATGGCGCGGTTTTTCTCGCTTGTGATGGGCCTGGGCTCTGCATCCAAGGCAAACAAATTACCGAAATAGCTGCCATCGGTTAGCAGAATCGGTTCGCTGATATAGGCGCGAAATCCGTAGAGCTTGGGCGTTTTATGGTCGCGAAAAACAGGGTGGTCCAGCGCGTCATCAAATGCAATCCCAAGCTGGGATTCCATGACGTCCTTGCACAGGGTGCTGTCCACATCCAGTTCGTCACCGGCTTTCATGCCCAGGCCCATGTCGTCCACCACAGCGCATGCACGCCACATATTGGCGCGAACCCAGGCCATGCCTACCAGCCCCATGCCAGTCTGCGCTTTAACGATTTCAAGAATGTAGTGTGCGGCCCTGGAGTTCGTCGCAGTGAGGACGCTCAGGTCGATGTCAGCTGGGGTGTTGATGGCGGCTCTCCTGCCTGTGCGCGGCAGTATAGCAAAGGCTTCGAGTTGGGAGAGTCTCGTTTGACTGTCGGGGCGCTAACGCGCTGCTTACTGAAAACGTGTCGCCTCAGCGGGTGGGACTGCTGCCCCAGATATTGGGAATCTTTGCAAGGGGCCTGAGAATAGATCGATCAACCGCTCGCACTGATTCTGCAGATGTTCTTGGGTTTTCAAGCCGCACATTTGCCGGATCCCTAAGACCCAGCCATGGGGCAGAGCATGGGTTGTGCGACATCTCCACCAAGCCTGAGACAAGCAGCCCGCTGGGTTTGCCAGCGGGCGTTGTTGTTGGCGCTTGGTGCCGATTAGAAATCGTACTTGGCGGTCACCGTGAACTTGCGCGGCGCGCCGTAGTAGATCTGGCTGCCGGCAAAGTCGAAGTAGGTTTTGTCGAACAGGTTGTTGATGTTGAGCTGCAGCGACAGCTGGCGCGAGATGTCGTAGCTGGCCATCAGGCTGGCGAGGGTGATGGAGCCCTGGTCGCGGCGCGCTTCCACATCAGCCGAGGTCGTGGTGGTGGCGTAGGTGGCGCCGCGCCAGGTCAGGCCCCCGCCGACCTTGAGGGCGCTCCAGTTGCCGGGCAGGCGGTAGCTGGTGTAGAGGTGGGCCATGTTGTTGGGGCGCTGCGACTGCAGGCGCGAGTCGTCGGCCGCGCGGGCATCGGCCCGGGCAAAGCCGGCGATCAGCTGCCAGCCCCGGGCAAGCTCGCCGGAGACCTCGGCCTCAAAGCCCTTGCTGGTGACACCTTTCTCGCCCCGGTAGGCGGGGTTGCCGGTGCCGCCAACCATGTTGTCGCCGTCTTGCACGGCAACATTGTCCTGGGCGATGCGGAACACGGCCAAGGACGCATTGACCTTGCCATCGAGAAACGCGGCCTTGATGCCGGCCTCGTAGGCCTTGCCGGTCACAGGGTCCAGGTAGCGGCCTTGGGTGTCCTGGTAGTTTTGCGGCTGGAAGATATCGGTATAGCTGGCGTAGACGGTGTAGGTGGTGTTCAGGTCATACAGCAGGCCCGCGTAGGGCGTGAAGACCTTGTGCTTGCGCGTCTCCGTCAGGCTCTGGCTTTCCCAGCGGGTTTCGCGCCCGCCGGCGATGAGCTTGAGGTCATCGGCCAGCGACAGGCGCAGCGCGCCGTAGACGGCAGTCTGGCGCGTGCGGTCATCGCCCAGCGGGCGGAAGGCACCCCAGACCGGCTCGGGGTAGGAGCCATCCCAGTCAAAGATATTGCCCACGGGGGTGGCGGTGTAGGCATGGTTGCCGTAGGCGTAGTTGGACTGGCTGCCGGTCAGGCCCAGCACCGCCTCATGCTTGCGGCCGAGCAGCTCAAAAGGCCCGGTGGCCTGCAGGCTGCCGCTGTTTTGCGCAAAGCTCTGGCGCGAGTAATTGGGGTAGGGGCCCAGGCCCAGGCCGGTGTTCTTGTCGGGTTCGTTCAGCAGGTAAAAGAGCTTGGAGGTGTAGTCGGCATCGAGGCGGCTGGCGTTGGCCTTGATGGCCCAGCCATTGTCAAAGCGGTGCTCCAGCCCGGCGTAGGTGGTGTTACTGGTGGTGTTCCACTCTGTCCAATCGGCGCCAATGCTGAACGAGCGCGGCCAGTGCGTGGCGCTGCCATCCTGGTAGACCATGGGCAGACCGCCCCAGGTGACGCCGGTGGGGCGCTTGGCCTGGTGCTCCAGGCCGATCCAGGCGGTGGTGTCGGGCGTCAGATCGGCCTCGACGGTGGCGAGCAAGGCGCGGTTGCGCGTGTGGTAGCGGTCCAGGTGCGAGTCGCGCTCGTCGGCCATCGCGGCCACGCGGGCGCGGATGCGGCCGTCATCGGTCAAGGGCGTGCTCAGGTCGAGGGTGGCGCGGCGCTCGTTCCAGGAGCCCAGGCTGAGGCTGGCCGAGCCGGTGAAGGTTTTGCTGCTGGCGCGTTTGCGCACCAGGTTGACCGAAGCACCGGGGTTGCCCGCGCCGGTCATCAGGCCCGTCGCACCACGCACGACCTCGATGCGGTCGTACAGAATCGGGTCGAGCATCGAGGCGCCAAAAAAGTCATTGGCAACATAGGTGGGCACGCCGTCGTACTGGTAGTTGTCGATGTAGAAGCCCCGGGCGTCCAGATCGGTGCGGTCGCTGTCGGAGCTGATGGCCGAGATGCCGGTGATGTGGCGCGCGGCCTCGCCAATGCTGGTGATGCCCTGGTCCTCGATCTGCTGGCGCGTGAGCACGCTGACCGATTGCGGCGTCTCGCGCGGCGACAGCTGCAGGCCGGTGGCGGCTGCCGTGCTGCGGATGGTGTAGCTGCCGGTGCCTTCGGTGGTGGCACTGCGCTCGGCCTGGGCGGTTACGCGCAGCTCAGGCAAGGTTATGCTGGGCGCGCCTTCTGCCGCGCTTGCGGCCACTGCAGCCGGTGCTGCGGCGGTGGGTGCCACACGGCGCCCCACATCCCTGCCACTGGCATCGCGCTGGGCCTGCAGCGGCAAGCCCGCCAGCAGACTGCCCAGCGCCTGGCCCACATCGGCGGCGCCCT
>NZ_APCR01000150.1:0-27690 GCF_000410635.1 Comamonas sp. B-9 | reverse complement strand
AACACCATGGTGAGAAAGCCGACAAAGCCGAGGCCAGCAGCAAGGACGCGCACGGCGCTGCCGCCGGCGGTCATGCCGAAGGCGACGAAGCGGGCGAGGGCCTCGTCAAGCTGAGCGCAGCGCAGGCCAAGGCGGCCGGCGTGGTGCTGGCCCAGGCGGGCCCGGCATCGATCAAAAAGCAGGTATTGCTGCCCGGCGAGATCCGCTTTGACGAAGACCGCACCGCGCACGTGGTGCCGCGCGTAGCCGGTGTCGTGGCCTCCGTCCACGCCCAGCTGGGCGAGCAGGTGGCCAAGGGGCAGCTGCTGGCCGTCATTCAGAGCCCGGCAGTGTCGGACCAGCGCAGCGAGCTGCAAACGGCGCAGCGGCGGCTGGCCTTTGCCAAGAGCAGCTACGCGCGCGAAAAGCAGCTGTGGCAGGAGCGTATCTCTGCCGAGCAGGACTACCAGGCAGCGCGCCAAGCGCTGCAGGAGGCCGAAATTGCCGTGGCCAATGCCGCGCAAAAGCTGTCCGCCATTGGGGCGGGCGCGGCTGGCGCCAGCCGCTATGAGCTGCGTGCGCCACTGGCCGGCATGGTGGTGGAGAAGCACCTGACCGTCGGCGAATCGGTGACTGACAGCACGGCCTCGTTCACCGTGTCGGACCTGCGCTCGGTCTGGGCCGAGATCAGCGTGGCCGCGCCGCAATTGCCCGATGTGCGCATGGGCGCGCCGGTCGTCGTGCGTGCCACGGCGTTTGACTCCCAGGCCGATGGCCGGATTGCCTATGTGGGAGCGCTGATTGGCGCGCAAACCCGCACGGCACCGGCGCGCGTGGCGCTGGCCAACCCGCAGGGGGTGTGGCGGCCGGGCCTGTTTGTCGATGTGGCGGTGCTGGCCGGGGAATCGCCCGTCCCCATTGCGGTGGACGCCAAAGCCATCCAGCGGCCCGATGGCAAGGAGAGCGTGGTGTTTGTGCCGGCCGAGGGCGGCTACAAGGCCCAGCTGGTGCAGTTGGGCGCCAGCGACGGCAAGACCACCCAGGTGCTGGCGGGCCTGCAGGCGGGGCAGGCCTATGTCCGGGAGGGCTCCTTCCTGTTGCGGGCCGAGCTGGGCAAGGCCTCTGCCGAGCACGCGCATTGATCGGGAGTCTGCATGTTTGAACGCATCATCCGTTTTTCCATCGAACAGCGCTGGCTGGTCATCCTGGCGGTGTTCGCCATGGCTGCGCTGGGCGTATTCAGCTACCAGCGCCTGTCCATCGATGCCGTGCCCGACATCACCAATGTGCAGGTCCAGATCAACACCCAGGCGCCGGGCTACTCGCCGCTGGAGACCGAGCAGCGCATCACCTACCCCATCGAGACCGTGATGGCCGGCCTGCCGCATCTGGAGCAGACCCGTTCGCTGTCACGCTACGGGCTGTCGCAGGTGACGGTGATCTTCAAGGACGGCACCGACATCTACTTTGCCCGCCAGCTGGTCAATGAGCGCATCCAGGAAGCGCGTGAGAAGCTGCCGCCCGGTATTGCGCCGAGCATCGGCCCCATTTCCACCGGCCTGGGCGAAATCTACCTGTGGACGGTGGAGGCGGAAGATAGCGCCAAAATGCCGGATGGCACGCCCTACACCCCCATGGACCTGCGCGAGATCCAGGACTGGGTCATCAAGCCCCAGCTGCGCAATGTGCCCGGCGTGACCGAGATCAACTCCATTGGCGGCTTTGCCAAGGAGTACCTGGTGGCGCCCCGGCCGGACAAGCTCGCGTCCTATGGCATCTCGATGGACAAGCTGGTCGCAGCACTGCAGAGCAACAACACCAATGTGGGGGCGGGCTATATCGAGCGCGAAGGCGAGCAGTACCTGATCCGCGCGCCCGGCCAGGTCAAGGGCATTGCGGACATCCAGGAAGTGATTGTGGGCAGCACCCAAGGCCAGCCCGTGCGCGTGCGCGACCTGGCCGAGGTGAGCCTGGGCCGCGAGCTGCGCACGGGCGCTGCCACCGACAACGGCCGCGAGGTGGTGCTGGGCACCGTGTTCATGCTGATCGGGGAGAACAGCCGCATCGTCTCCAAGGCGGTGGATGCGCGCATGGAGTCGATCCGCAAGACCTTGCCCGAAGGCGTGAAGATCGTGACCGTCTACGACCGCACCACCTTGGTGGAAAAAGCCATTGCCACGGTAAAGAAAAACCTGGTCGAAGGCGCGGCGCTGGTGGTGGTGGTGCTGTTCCTGTTCCTGGGCAATATCCGCGCTGCGCTGATCACGGCGCTGATCATTCCGCTATCGATGCTGTTCACCTTTACGGGCATGGTGAAGTACGGCATCAGCGCCAACCTGATGAGCCTGGGCGCGCTGGATTTCGGCATCATCATCGACGGGGCGGTGGTGATTGTGGAGAACTGCGTGCGGCGCCTGGCGCATGCGCAGGAGCGCAAGGGCAGCCCGCTGTCGCGCAGCGAGCGCTTTCATGAGGTGTTTGCCGCCGCCAAGGAATCGCGCCGTCCGCTGCTGTTTGGCCAGCTGATCATCATGGTGGTCTACCTGCCGATCTTTGCGCTGACGGGGGTGGAGGGCAAGATGTTCCACCCGATGGCGCTGACCGTGGTGCTGGCCTTGGTGGGCGCTATGGTTCTGTCGATCACCTTTATCCCGGCGGCCATTGCCCTGTTCATTGGCAGCAAGGTGGGCGAGAAGGAGAACCGCCTGATGACCTGGGCGCGCCAGGCCTATGAGCCCTTGCTGGCGCGGGTGATGCGCATGCCGGTGGTGGTGCTGACGGCGGCTGTCGTTTCGGTGGCCCTGAGCCTGCTGCTGGCCTCGCGCCTGGGCAGCGAGTTTGCGCCGAATTTGAACGAGGGTGACTTCGCGATCCAGGCGCTGCGGGTGCCGGGCACGAGCCTCACGCAATCGCTGGAGATGCAGATGCAGATCGAGCGCGCGCTCAAGGACCAGGTGCCCGAGATCGAGCGCGTGTTTGCCCGCACCGGCACGGCCGAGATTGCCTCGGACCCGATGCCGCCCAATATCTCGGATGGCTACATCATGCTCAAGCCGCGTGCGCAATGGCCGGATCCGCAGCGCAGCCGCGAGGACCTGCTCGCCCAGGTGCAGGAGGTCGTCGAGGCGATACCGGGCAGCAACTACGAGTTCTCGCAACCGATCCAGCTGCGCTTCAACGAGCTGATCTCGGGCGTGCGCAGCGATGTGGCGGTCAAGGTGTTTGGTGATGACATGCAGGTGCTCGAACGCACGGCCCAATCGATTGCCGCGATGCTGCAGAAGGTGCCCGGCGCCTCCGAAGTGAAGGTGGAGCAGACCACGGGCCTGCCGATGCTCACCGTGCAGGTGGACCGGGAAAAGGCATCGCGCTATGGCCTGAACATGGGCGATGTGCAGCAGACCATTGCCACGGCCGTGGGCGGCCAGGAGGCCGGCACGGTGTTTGAAGGCGACCGGCGCTTTGACATCCAGGTGCGCCTGCCCGAGGCGCTGCGCAGCGATTTGGCTGCGCTGGAGCGTCTGCCCATTGCGCTACCGCAGCAAGAAGGCAGCCGCCTGGGCTTTGTGCCCTTGTCGGCGGTGGCCAGCTTTGCGCTGTCGCCCGGGCCCAACCAGGTCAGCCGTGAGGATGGCAAGCGCCGCATTGTGGTGAGCGCCAATGTGCGCGGCCGCGATATCGGCTCCTTTGTCGAGCAGGCGCAGCAGGACCTGGGCGCGATGGCGCTGCCCAGCGGCTACTGGACGCGTTGGGGCGGCACCTTCGAGAACATGCAATCGGCCCAGCAGCGGCTGCAGATTGTCGTGCCCGTCGCGCTGCTGCTAGTGTTCACCTTGCTGTTTGCGATGTTCAACAACGTGCGCGACGGTCTGATCGTCTTTACCGGCATTCCGTTTGCGCTGACCGGCGGCATTCTGGCGCTGTGGCTGCGGGGCATTCCGCTGTCGATTTCTGCCGCCATTGGCTTTATTGCGCTGTCCGGCGTAGCCGTGCTGAACGGCCTGGTGATGATCTCGTCGATCCGCGCGCTGCGCGAGGGTGGGCTGGCCGTTCCCGATGCCGTGCACACCGGAGCGCTGTCGCGCCTGCGGCCCGTGCTGATGACGGCCCTGGTCGCATCGCTGGGCTTTGTGCCGATGGCCATTGCGACCGGCACGGGTGCCGAGGTGCAGCGCCCCTTGGCCACCGTGGTGATTGGCGGCATCCTGTCGTCGACGGTGCTCACCTTGCTGGTGCTGCCGCTGCTCTACCGCCTGGTGCACCGGCACGATCCGTCGGAGGATGAGTTGGACGACAAAGAGGGCGCTGACAAACCCGCTGCGCACCCGGCCTGAGCCGCGCTAGCGCACTGACCACCAAGCCATGGCCCAGCCCGCCATGGCTTTGTTTTGTCTGCCGTTTACGCAGCCCGCGCATTGCAGCAATGTCATCTTGCTGTGGGGCTTTGGTCAGCGTGTTTTTTCAACAATGGAGCCATCTCGAATGCAGTCGCAGCGAGAGTATTTTCACCCTCATGAAAGGCATTGCAACCATGCAAAAGACACGCACTTCCACCCTGTTGTCCCTGGCATTCGCAGCCCTGTCGCTGGGCATGTTGAACAGCGCATCGGCCAGCGCGACCTTGCACTCGGCACCCACGGAAAAGGGCTACGAGCTCTACCCCGAACATGCCCAGCCAGGCAAGAGCCGCGCGCAGGTCCAGACGGAGACCATCGAGGCGCTGCAAAAGCGCGGCCCCAACGCCTTGCGCAGCAGCAACTACCCGCCCGCGCCTGTCGCTTCCGGCCCAGGCAAGACGCGCCAGCAGGTGATCGATGCCTACACCAGCGAGACGCCGGCGGAGAGAAAGGCGCGCTTGCAAATGTTCCGTGGCTAAACGCTGCGTGGCTCTAGAAGGTGGCGCAGTGCGCCACCTTCTAGAGCCGGCCCACCTTCCAACGACCCGGCGCCTAATGCCTAGCGCACATGCAGATGCTGTTTGACGGCCGGCGCCGCAGGCGTCTCGGCCAGGCCCGCCAGAATGCCGCAGTGCTCCACATCCTGGGTGCCCCGGCAGCGGTCACGCAGGGCGATCAGCTGGGCTTCCAGCCCGCGCAGCTCCTGGATGCGCAGGGCGACGTGGCCGATATGCGCTTCAAGCAGCTTGTCGACGGTTTCGGCGCAGTCCTGGGCGGGTTCGTCCTTGTAACGCAGCAGCTCGCGCACTTCGTCCAGCGACATCTGCAGCCCCCGGCAGTTGCGGATGAACTGCAGGCGCTCCAGGTGTTGCTCTTCGTAGACGCGGTAGTTGCTGGCGGTTCGCGTGGGCTGCGGCAGCAGGCCTTCGCGCTCGTAGTAGCGGATGGTTTCCACGGGTGTTGCCGAGGCCGTGGCCAGTTCACCGATTTTCATGTCATTGCCCTCATGTCCATACGGAGTCTAGCGATTTAGGCTTGACATTGTAGTTACTACAGGGTTTTTAATCGAAGCAACAGGGAGCACGCTTTATGACCCAAACGAATTCCAACCCAGTCACCGCCCATTCCAACACCGCGCAGCGCCATTCCCATGGCCATGCAGCGGCATCCTGCTGCGCCGGCAAAGACCAGCAGGCCGCCGCCGTGGCCGCCAAGGGGCACGACCATAGGCACGATCACGGCCATAGCCACGACAAGGGTCACGATCACAGCCATGGTCATGACCATGCGCATTCGCATTCCCATGCCCCAGCCGCTACTGCTGCCGCGCATGCGCATAGCGACTGCTGCAGCCCCGACCTGGGCCCAGCTGCCCAGGCCAGCTCGGCCTTGAAGGCCGATGACGGCGCCTTGCTGCTGCGCATTCCCGCGATGGACTGCCCCGTGGAAGAGGGGCAGATTCGGCAGATCCTCGAAGGCGCGGCAGGCGTCAGGCTGCTGCAGTTTGACCTGCCGGCCCGCACCCTGCGGGTCGAAGCCGACCCGCAGCAATGGGCGGCAGTGACGGAGAAGATCCAGGCTGCAGGCTTTAGCACCGAAACGCTGTCGGCCCCGCCGGCTGCCGCCGATGTGCAAAAGGCGCAACGCCGGGAGCTCTACCGCCTGATTGCCGCGCTGGTGGTGGCAGCCACCGCCGAGCTGCTGCACCTGCTGACACCCGAAACCTCGGTCTGGCGCATGGTCGGCATGGCGGTCGCCGCGCTGGCCATTGCGTTGTCGGGCCTGGGCGTGTTCAAGAAAGGCCTGTCGGCCTTGCTGCGCGGCCAGCTGGGTATCAATGCGCTGATGAGCGTGGCGGTGATCGGCGCCTTTGTGATTGGCCAGTGGCCTGAGGCGGCCATGGTGATGGCGCTGTACTCGCTGGCCGAGCTGATTGAGGCGCGTTCGGTGGACCGCGCGCGCAATGCGATTGCCCAGTTGCTGGCGCTGTCGCCGCCGCAGATCGAGACCAGGCAGGCCGATGGCAGCTGGCAGATCCAGGACGCCAAGACGGTGGCGGTCGGCACCCTGGCGCGGGTCAAGCCTGGCGAGCGTTTTGCGCTGGATGGCGTGGTGACCAGCGGCCAAAGCGCGGTGGACCAGTCCTCCGTCACCGGCGAGAGCATTCCGGTGGACAAGGCACCGGGCGACCCGGTGTTTGCCGGCACCATCAACCAAAGCGGCTCGCTGGAGTTCGAGGTCAGCAAGCTGTCGACCGACACCGTGCTGGCCCGCATCATCCACGCGGTGGAGCAGGCCCAGGGCCAGCGCGCGCCCACGCAGCGTTTTGTGGATAGCTTTGCCCGCATCTACACCCCCGCTGTGTTTGTGCTGGCCGTCGCAGTCGCGGTGCTGCCGCCTCTGATGCTGGACTGGCCCTGGCTGACCGCCATCTACAAGGCCTTGGTGCTGCTGGTCATCGCCTGCCCTTGCGCGCTGGTGATCTCCACGCCAGTGACCGTTGTCAGCGGCCTGTCTGCTGCCGCCCGCAGGGGCATTCTGGTCAAGGGCGGCGCCTATCTGGAAGAGGCGCGCAAGCTGCGCGTCGTCGCCCTGGACAAGACCGGCACCATCACCGCCGGCACCCCTCAGCTGGTGCAGACGCGCATGCTGTCGACCAGCACCGATGCCCCCCAGATCGAGCGCATTGCCAAGAGCCTGGCCGCGCGCTCGGACCACCCGGTATCGAAGGCGGTCGCCGCCGGTATCGATGGCGAGGCGCTGGAGGTGGGCAACTTTGCCGCCGAGCTGGGCCGCGGCGTCAAGGGCGATATCGGTGGCCACAGCTATGTGCTGGGCAACCACCGCTGGATCCATGAGCGCGGCCAGTGCTCTGCCGAGGTGGAGGCGCTGATGCTGGCGATGGAGGAGCAGGGCCAGACCGTCTCGGTGCTGGCCAGCGCGCAAGGCGTGCTGGGCCTGTTTGCGGTGGCCGACACCACCAAGGAATCGAGCAAGCAGGCAATTGCCGAGCTGAAGGCCCTGGGCATCCGCACCGTGATGCTGACCGGCGACAACGAAGCCACCGCCCGCGCCATTGCCGCGCAAGTGGGCATCGACGAGGTCAAGGCCAACCTGCTGCCCGAGGACAAGCTCCAGGTCATCAACGGCCTGGTGGCCCAGCAGCCGACCGGCATGGTGGGCGACGGCGTCAACGACTCGCCCAGCCTGGCTGCCGCTTCGATCGGCTTCTCGATGGGCGGCGCCGGCACCGACATCGCCAAGGAGGCCGCCGACATCCTCATCATGAACGACGACCTGCGCCGCGTGCCCGAGACGGTGCTGCTGTCCAAGCGCACCTACGCCATCCTGTGGCAAAACATCATCTTCGCGCTGGGCATCAAGGCGGTGTTCTTTGCGCTGGCGGTGTTTGGCAATGCCTCGATGTGGATGGCGGTGTTTGCTGATATGGGTGCGAGTCTGCTGGTGGTGTTCAATGGGCTGCGGCTGCTGCGGGTGCCTAAAAAATAGGCTGTCGCACAGGGGCGCTTGAGCACGCCTAGGCCCCGGTGGTTGCGCCATCGCAGGGTGCGAACTGAAAGAGGCACCGCAGCGCAACAAGCGCCGATGCCCTCCGGTGTGGTCAGCGCGAACGTCCTGCCGCCGCCCAGGTGATCAGCTTGGCGATAGCCACAGCCGGCAGCACGATGAACACATAAGAGGCGGACCGCGCCAGGCGAGAGCCTTCAATGTGCCGAGCGATAGCAGGGCCTTGGCGGTAATACCAGCGAATGAATGCCTTGCCAAACGCAGTGCGGACCAGCATAGTGTCCCGGAAAGACCGGAGGAATGTGACATTTGGGTGCTGTGCGCTGCCCATGGTTGCAGTGATCACAAAGCAATACGAGGATTTTCTTTTTGGATAGGGGAGTTGGTAGCCTGGATCCAGCGCTACGAGCTTCTCTGCATATAAATTGAAAATAACGCGCAGCTCTTTCTCGTAATCATCGTTGAGATGTTTGACGGTCGTGGCATTGCCATTGGCAGGATCTTTGAATTTGATGCCTGAGATATTGTCACTGCATATCTGGACAATATTTTTGAGGATTTGGGTGTCCTTGGGGTTGTAGCTGTGCGCGGTTTCGAGCAGCGAAATAATCTCTCGGCAAAGTGTCAAATGACTGGCCCATGCGCCATGGGCCGCGACAAGCCTTGTAATGATGCTGCTTGCCATTTGGTAATTGGTCGCGCCAACACTTGCCATGTCCCTTGCAGCTGCTGCTTTCATATCGGCGACCTTATCGGGGGGCGATAATTTAATGGCCTGTGCAATGGCAACCTGCATTTCTTTCAGGTGTTGAAAGCTCCCGTTGCCCATCGCGCCAGCGGCCTTCCCCTTGCCATACCAGGCATCCGCATTGCGAGGCTCTATCTCCAATACCTTGGTGTAATAGCCGTAGGCTTCTGAAAAATTTCTCGCCGCCAAAGCGACATGCGCCAGCTCCATAAAAGTGGATGCGCTGCCAGAAATCAATCGAATGGCTTGTCTCACGACGACATCGACACCACAGTACATGCATTTGACGATGTCGTGGTCATCAGGTACTTGGAGCTTTCCCGAGCAGGAAGGGCATAGGGCAGGCACAAATGGCATAAACTCTTTCGATATCTTCAAGTGTTCGGGGCAGCAGCGAGGAGTCTGGAATTCCTCCAAATGGCTTATGTTCCGATCTTCGTCGCGGCGGACATTCAATCATTTCCCGCCCAATGCCGGAGTGGGTGCAAGCTTTGGTTGGTTTCGCTTATGGGGGGAGAAGCAGCGCATTGGACCCCGGGCGCTGGATAGTCTACCGCTGGCTGGGCGGGCCCATGGCACGCGGACAATCCCGTATTTGGACCATGCATTCTGCCGAGATGCTGAAGAGCCCCATGACAGATCCCATCGACCTACTCACCCACAACCAAGCCGCCTGGAACCGCCAAGCCGCGCAAGGCTGCGCATGGTCGGCCCCGGTCAGCGCTGAAGCGATTGCAACAGCCCGCGCGGGCGACTGGAGTGCCGCCCGCCTCACGCCCGGGCCCTTGCCCACCGGATGGTTGGATAAGGTGCGTGGCCGGCGCATTCTGTGCCTGGCAGCCGGAGGTGGGCAGCAGGCCCCCATCCTGGCAGCAGCGGGCGCTGTCGTGACCGTGTTCGATTTTTCCGAAGGGCAGCTAGGCCAGGACCGCCAAGTCGCCGCCAGAGAGGGGCTGGAGCTGCGCTGTGTGCAGGGCGATATGCGTGACCTCTCCGTCTTTGCCGATGCCAGCTTTGACGTCATCTTCCACCCCATCTCCAACCTCTATATCCCCGATGTGCGCCCGGTCTGGCGCGAATGTGCGCGCGTGCTGGCGCCGCGTGGCGAGCTGCTGTCTAGCTTTTGGAACCCGGTGGTCTTTGTGGCCGACCGCGACCCGGCCTTGACGGCCCAGGGGCTTGTGCGCCCCAACCGCCGGCTGCCCTTTTCCGACTTAGCGCACTTGTCTGCGGAAGACCTGGCCGCCAAACGCGAACGCGGCGAGCTCCTGGTGTTTGGCCATACGCTGGCAGACCAGATTGGCGGGCAGTTGGATGCGGGCTTGGTGCTTACCGGCTTTCATGAAGACTGGCAGCCCCATCCGCGCTTTGTGGTCGAGAACGTGATGCCGACGTTTATAGCGACCCGGGCGTTGAAGATTGCCTGAACGCCTTGGTGATGTTGGTGTGACTAGGTCCACACCTCATCCGTAAGCCTTTTCATCTCGGCCGCTGCCGCGCGAAAAGAGGACAGAGGAAAAGCCGCTTTCTGATGGGGTGTGATCCATTTCACCGAAGTCACTATGCCGTGGCGCACATCGACTGCTTGGCCAAACCGCTCCCAGGCCACCGCGTCTGCATTGACGGTCTGCTCAACGACCACGACCGTGCAGTTCATGTCCATATCATCGGCACACACCAAAACCGGCACAACGGTGGCGCTACCCTCGCTCTGAGGGCCGAGCAAATGCCATGCATTGTCATAGTCTGCTTGGTCGATCAGCCATCCTTGGGCAGGAACGAGGTAGTCGGTCATATCGTCCCCGGCAACGTCCTTCACGCCTTTTATCCACTGTTCCAGCGGTACACCGTCAATGCGCAGAACAGGGTGCGGGCTACTGGCAGTTCGCGATTTGTGCATTCCAGCGTCGATGGTGTTCATGTGTCGGCAAAAATCTGGGTTGAGACATGTGATTCAGCGTGCAGGTTAGCGCATTGGCTTGCTGCCAGGAAAGCCGCTGGCCATCAAGACCAACGGCTTTCTGTCACCATCAAGCCTTGAAAGTCAGCCAAGGCTTCAAGCGAACGCTGGCGCGAATCAAACCTGCCTGCTCCTGGGCTTGTAAAACGGGCCCCACCGGTTTGTAGGCGCTGGGTGCTTCTTCGATGAGCCGCTCCTCACGCAAGGTGATGCATTGCCAGACCGTGTCGACCAGGGGTTGCTTCATGCGGCGGGTATCCTGGCGGCGCACCTGGCGACCCGCGCCGTGGCTGCAGGAGCGCAGCCAGTCTTCGTGGCCCAGACCCTTGACCAGGTAGGAATGGTCACCCATCGACCCAGGGATCAGGGCCCACTGGCCGTCGTGTGCGGGCGTGGAGCCTTTGCGGTGCACATTGAATTCGCCTTCTTGCAGAACCACGTTGTGCGGCACATCCACAATCACTGCCGATGCGTCGGGCGCTGCAATATCGGCCAATTGCTGGCGCACGATTTCTCCCAGGGCCATACGGTTGAACCAGGCGTAGCGGGCGGCCACGCCCATGGCCTTCAGGTACTCGGCAGCCAGATGGCCGCTCAAGCCATAGAGCCCATGGCTGGGGTGTTTGAGGCCTTGGGGCCACTCTTGCTTGGCCAGGTCCATCCAGCGGCGGCCCACATAGAAGCCGACATCACGAGAGCCGGTGTGGATCATCACGGTGATATCGCCTTTTTTGAGACCTGCTTCATAAGCCGCATGCCGGTCGAAGATCGCATCGACGACATTGAATTCCAGAAAATGGTTGCCTCCGCCCAGCTCTGCGGCAGAAGGTGGACGCACGATCTCGCGGCTTTGCATCAAGGCCTCGGGCCCATAGCGTGCATCACCCTGGAAGCTATCGAGCCCCACGCAGGCTGCCAGCTCGCGCTGGAGTTGATCACGATCGGCCGCGCGCCATAGGCCCAGCTCGGGCAGCAGCTCCAGAAAGCTGGCCGGGCCATCGTCAAACAGCGCTCTGAAGCCGGCGCTGCGCACCGGCACATCGCGGCCGTTCTCCAGGATGGCTCTCTTGAGCTTGGCAATGATGCTGCTCTTGTGCGCCTCGGCCTGGGCAAGGTTGAGCCCCGTGCGCATGATCCGGATGCCGCAGTTGATGTCGGTGCCTATCGCGGCGGGGATGACAAAGTCCCGCGATGTGGCGACCACGGCGCCTACCGGCGCGATACTGCCTGGGTGGAAGTCAGGCGTCGCACAGGCCTTGCAGACAGCGCCGTGGCCCTGTGGATCGGCTACGGAGGCAAATTCAAGCAGCTGGGTCACTGCCTTTTGCTCTAGGGGCAACGAGGCGGGCAGCAGGATGGATGCCGCTGCATGCGCGTTATGGATGTCGTAGATACCGTCTCGGAACGAGACATGGATGCCCTGGCGAGACAGGGCTTTTTGGAGTCGGGGAAAGTTCGACATGATGCTGAAAACAGGTACGCAAACAAACACCCTCCGTGTGACGGAGGGTCTACGCACCTTCAGGCAGCAGCACCAAGAAGGATGAGGTGGCCAAGTATAGGCCGCATGGCGCCCGATGCGAAGGCCCATGTCGCCGGCGAGGCATTCGCGCAACGCCGAGGGTTTAGGGCAGCGTCGGCAGCAACAGCGCCTTCACCCAGGGCAACGGAGCACCCACTGCCATCGAGCAACCGTAACCGAGCGGCGCCGCGCAGGTTAATACGCACCCATATAGTCGCGCTTGCCCACCTCCACACCGTTGTGGCGCAGGATGGCATAGGCGGTGGTCACATGGAAGAAAAACTGCGGCAGACCATAGTGCAGAAGGTAGGCGCTGGCGGTCAGCTTCTTTTCCTTGGGCGTGCCGGGGCGCAATACGATGTCGCGGCTTTCGCTGAGATCAAATTGCGCGGCAGGGAAGGATGCGAGATGCGCCAGCGCCTTGGCGATCAAGGCTTGCAGGTCGGCGAAGCTGGTCTCCGTGTCGGGCCAGGAGGGCACTTCAGCACCCGCCAGGCGCGAAGCAATGCCCTTGGAGAAGTCCGAGGCGATCTGCACCTGACGGACGAGCGGAAACATGTCGGGAAACAGCCGCGCCTGCAGCAGCGCATTGGGGTCGATATTGCGTTGCGCCGCGTGGTCTTCGGCCTTCTTGAGCACATCGGACAGGGCACGCAACATCTGCTGCATGACGGGAATGGAGGCGGTGTACAGCGGGCTGGTCATAGGGGGTTCACTTTTTAGAAGGGGCGCGATGGCCGAGGTGGGGCTGGCAGGGATCCTGCTGGCCATGGAAGGCTAACAGCAAAAGAACAAAGCATCATGCGTGGTGCCGTTACAGGCTTGCGGGTCGCGCGTTGCCTGTGTGAAAAATGTGATGGCGAATGCCGAGTTGTCTGACTCTCCTTGGCATGGCTGAAGCGCTTATGAGCGCTCAAACCGCTTCAACACCAACGAAGCATTCACCCCACCAAAGCCAAACCCATTGAGCATGGCATGTTCGATTGCATGCGCCCGCGCATTGCCGCGAACCAGATCCAGCCCTTCGGCCAGGGGGTCGGGGTTGTCCAGATTGATCACGGGCGGCGCGATCTGGTCGCGCAGGGCCAATACGGTAAAGATGGCAGCAGCCCCGCCAGCAGCGCCCAGCATGTGGCCCAGGGCCGACTTGGTGGCGGTGATGGACGGGCCCGTGCCGGCACCAAACACCTGGCGGATGGCGGCGAGTTCGCCGCGATCGCCCACCAGGGTGGAGGTAGCATGGGCATTGAGGTGCTGGATATCGCCGGGCTGCAGCTGCGCCTGGCGCAAGGCGGCGCGCATGGAGCGGGCGGCGCCCGATCCGTCCTCGGGGCCGGAGGTGACATGGTAGGCATCGGCCGAGGTGCCATAACCGATGACTTCGGCCAGCGGCGTAGCACCGCGCGCCAGCGCATGGTCCAATGCTTCCAGCACCAGAAGGCCTGCGCCTTCGGCCATCACAAAGCCTTCGCGCGCCATGTCAAAAGGCCGGGACACCTGGCCTGGATGGTCCTCGCCGCCGGTGGCGACGGCCTTGGCTGCTGCAAAGCTGCCCAGCGCCACACGGTCAATCGTGGCCTCGCTGCCGCCGCACAGCGCCATGTCGGCCTCATTGTTGCGGATCAAGCGTGCTGCATCGCCAATCGCCTGGATGCTGGCGGCGCAGGCCGTGACCGGCGCGCCCAGCGGGCCCTTGAGCTGGTGGCGGATGGAGACCTGGCCGGCGGCCAGATTGGCCAGAAAGGCCGGCACGGTGAAGGGCGAGAGGCGCTGCGGCCCCTTGCCATCGGTGGTGCGTACCGCGTCGGTAATGGTGCTAAAGCCCCCCACGCCGGAGCCGATGATGGTGGCTGCGCGCTCTTGCTGCTCGGCGCTGGCTTGGCCCCACTGCGCATGCGCCAGCGCCTGGTCTGCGGCGCCCAGCGCAAAGGCGATAAAGCGGTCCATGCGGCGCAGCTCCTTGGCGGCAATGAGGGCCTCGGCGCTCCAGCCGGCTTGCGGGTCTTCTTCCAAACTGGGTACGCGGCCAGCGACCGTGACGCCGGTGTCTTCACCGACCTCGGCGGCCAGTGCGCGCACGCCCGATTGGCCCGCCAGCAAGCGCTGCCAGGCCAGCTCCACATTGCAACCCAGGGGTGACACCAGGCCCAGCCCGGTGATGACGACGCGACGATCCATATGGCAGCTTTCGCGGTTGGACGCCATCGCGGAAAAACGGGCGCCCAGCCTTATTGATGATGGTCGTCATCATAAATGAGTTTTGATGATGGGTATCATCTAACGCATGAAAGTCAGCAAAGCACAAGCGGCCGAACACCGCGAAGACATCGTCGATGCCGCTGCACGCCTCTACCGAGAAAAAGGCCTGGAGGGCGTGGGCGTGGCCGAGATCACGCGCGACGCGGGCCTGACGCATGGCGGGCTCTACCGGCACTTCGCGTCCAAGGATGCCCTGGCCAGAGAGGCCTGCCTGCGCGCCTTTGACTGGACCATCACGCCGCTGGAGGGCCTGGACAGTGCTGGTGCCCATGACGACCCCGCTGCCCGGCTGCGTGCCTTGGTGCATGGCTACCTGTCTGCGAACCACCGCGACCACCCCGGCGACGGCTGCCCCGCAGCCGCCTTGGCCACCGATGCAGCCCGCGCCGGGCCGGAAATGTCCGAGGTATTTGCGCTGGGGGTGGAGCGCAATATCCAGCGCTTTATGGCCGTGTTACCCGATGACCGTGCGGACAGGCGCAGCCAGACCATCGTGGCGCTCAGCAGCATGGTCGGCGCCCTGGTGCTGGCCCGCGCCACGGCGGCGGGCAATCCGGGGCTGTCGGAGGAGATCTTGGCTACTTTGCGGGAGCAGTTGGCACCGGCAGACGATGAATGATAGGTTTCAAGATGGCGCTGGAAACCGCCTGCAGCAGTAGGCGAATGACGAGCTCCACGGCATCTTCAACCTAAGACCGCAACGGGCATCAATCCACCCTTTCCATCCTTCAATCGGTCATTGGGTGTCAAGGATGGAAATGGTGGAATGAGGTTTCAACACGCCTGAGGAAAGGGCAGCGTGGTACGTTCCCAGGGAGGCATGGAATGCGCAGCTCACTCCGGCGCCCCAAAGGCCCCTTCGCGCGACAGCCCATAGCCGGCGATAAAGAACTCGTAGCTCTGTCCCGTATTCACATCCGTCGCAGTCTCGATGCCAATCGTCTCCAGCGCGCCCTCCAGGATCTGCGCCTGCTTCAAGGGCTTGGCATCGATCTGCTGGGCGACGATATAGCTCCCATCCGCTGCCCGAAAAACCACATCGCCCTGGGGCGTCACTGCTTCAATCACATTCTGCATCGCTGGCTCCAAATCCATAACGGCCGGGCACGGTGGCCCAGCACCTTATGGGAGACTGTACGCAGGCAGCAGCCCATCCGGTAGTGGGCGCAGGCTTGCAGAACTCGTAATCTGGATTTACGAATGGGTTTGCGTATACATTCGCATTTATGACGAATCTGCGCGCCATCGACATCTTTGTCAAAGCCCTGGAAGGGGGCTCCATCGCCTCGGCTGCACGCCAGCTGGGTATCTCTCCGGCGGCGGCTAGCCAGAACATTGCGCGGCTGGAACGCGAGCTGGGCACACGGCTGATCACGCGCACCACGCGCTCGATGGCGTTGACCGAAGCGGGTGAGCGCTACCTGGCCCGGGTGGCACCGGTGCTCGATGAACTGGCGCGGGCGCAGGCCGATGTGTCGCTGGTACATGGGGTTGTGCAAGGGCGGCTGCGGGTGGCCTGTATGGCTGCCTTTGGCCGACATGTGCTGGCGCCCTTGCTGCCGGCCTTCCAGGCGCGCCACCCGCAGCTGGAGCTGGAATTGCTGGTGACTGACCGCGATGTCGATGTGCTCAAGGAGGATGTGGACGTCAGCATCCGCTACCGCGATGTGCTGGAGCCCGGCATGTCGGTGCGGCCCCTGGCGGCCATGCCGCGCCTTCTCTATGCCTCACCCGCGTATCTGGAAAAACATGGCCGCCCGCAGGTGGCTGACGACCTGCTGCAGCATGCCTGCTTGCTGTACCGCCGCGAGCGGGACGGGCGCTTTATGCGCTGGCCCTTTGTGCGCGATGGCCGCCGGGTCGACCCTGGCCTGCGCATTGCCGCCATTGGCACCGATATCGATGCGCTGGTGGAGCTGGCCGTTGCCGGTGGCGGCATTGTCTGGGCTGGCAGCTTTATCACGCAGCGCCATGTGCAGGAAGGGCGGCTGCTGCCCTTGGTGCTGCAGCCCGCGCGCAAGGGTCGTAAAGCAGCACCGGGCCCGCTGCAGCTGGAAGATGTGACCTTGGACTTTTTTGCCTGCTTCCGCGACCGGCAGTATGTGCCGGCCAAGGTGCGCAGCTTTGTGGACTATTTGCTGGAGGTGCTGCCGGGGCATCCGGCGTTGGTGGGTTTGCCCAATAGGGCAGAGATAGCATCCGCATCCAATAACAATTAAGCTCAACCGTTATTGATTTTTGCCAGAACAGTGGAGCGGACCATGGCGCGCAACGGAACCCTTATCCAACAGGTCATGGCCCATGTGCGTGCCGGCATGGCAGCGCGCAGCTATTTGCCGGGCACGCGGCTGCCATCGGTGCGGCAGCAGGCGGGGTTGCTGGGCATGTCGGTGTCGACGGTGGTGGAGGCCTATGAAAGGCTGGCGGCCGAGGGCCTGGTGGTGGCGCGGCCGGGGGCGGGCTTTTATGTCAACGGGCCGGTGGCACCGCTGGCGCTGCTGAAGCTGGGGCCCAAGCTGGACCGGGTCGTCGATCCGCTCTGGGTGTCGCGCCAGTCGCTGGAGAGCGACCATGCCACGCTGCGCCCGGGCTGTGGCTGGCTGCCGCCGGAGTGGATGTTTGAAGAGGGCGTGCGGCGGGCGCTGCGTGCGCAGGCGCGCGGGCCGCTGGCGGAGCTGACCGAATATGCCACGCCGCTAGGCAGCCCGGGGCTGCGCCAGCTGCTGGCCAGGCGCATGGCGGCTACGGGCATTGAGGTATCGCCCGAGCAGCTGATGCTGACCGAGTCGGGCACCCAGGCCATCGACCTGGTGTGCCGCTTCTTGCTCAAGCCCGGCGACACGGTGCTGGTCGATGACCCCTGCTACTTCAACTTCCATGCGCTGCTCAAGGCGCACCAGGTACAGGCAGTGGGCGTGCCCTACACGCCGCAGGGCCCCGATGTGCAGCAGTTTGAGAAGGCCCTCCAAGCGCACCAGCCCCGGCTCTACATCACCAATGCCGGCATCCACAACCCCACGGGCGCCGCGCTGTCGCCGCTGGTGGCGCACCGGCTGCTCAAGCTGGTGGAGGGCTCGGACCTGGTGATTGTGGAAGACGATATCTTTGCCGACTTTGAAAACCAGCATGCGCCCCGGCTGGCCGCATTTGACGGGCTGGCGCGCGTGATCCAGATCGGCAGCTTCTCCAAGACCGTCTCTGCCTCCGTGCGCTGCGGCTACCTGGCGGCCCGCCCCGACTGGATCGAGGGCCTGGTGGACCTGAAGCTGGCCACCACCTTTGGTGCCGGGCGGCTGGCGCAGGACATCATCCTGAAAACCCTGACCGACAGCGGCTACCGCAAGCATATGGATCTGGTGCGCCAGCGCCTGGCCAAGAACATGGACAAAGTGGCCCAGCGGCTGCGCAAGCTGCGGGTAGAGCCCGCCTTGGTGCCGCAGGCCGGCATGTTTTTGTGGTGCCGTCTGCCGCAAGGCGCCGATGCGGCAGCGGTGGCGCGGGCTTGTCTGCAAGAAGGGGTGGTGCTGGCGCCTGGCAACTCGTTCAGCCAGTCGCAGTCGGCGGGCGACTATGTGCGCTTCAACGTGTCGCAGTGCGCCGACGAGCGGGTGTTTGCGGTGCTGGACCGGGCCTTGAGACAAGCTACAGCCGAGGCGCAAGGCCGCTAACTGCAGGATCTGCGGCCCGCTTGGCTGCCAACTGTATGGCCTTTTATTGATGACAGTTTCTTTGAACTGTACTGCACTGTGTCTGGTGCAGAGGGCAGGCGGCATGCTGTACTGCGGGCTCGATCAAGGAGTCTGGCATGGAGAAAAGTACGGGCGGGTGGCTCAATGGCCTGGTGGGGGTGGCGATTTTTGCCGGTTCGCTGCCGGCCACGCGGGTGGCGGTGGCAGATTTGAACCCTAGTTTTCTGACCTGTGCCCGCGCCGTGGTGGCGGCGCTGTTGGGGGGTGTCTTTTTGCTGGCCCAGCGTGCGCGCCGGCCTGCCGCGGGCGATGTGCCGTCGCTCGCGATTGCGGCCTTGGGCGTGGTGGTGGGTTTTCCGCTGCTGACGGCCTTGGCGCTGCAGCGCATGACTTCGGCCTATTCCATCGTCTTTATCGGCTTGCTGCCGCTGTCCACCGCCATTTTTGCGGTATTGCGCGGCAGTGAGCGGCCCCAGGGGCCGTTCTGGGTGTTCTCGCTGATGGGGGCCGCCGCCGTGGCGGGCTATGCGGCCCTGGGCGGCGGGCAGGGATCGCTGAGCGGCGATCTGCTGATGCTGGCCGCCGTGCTGGTCTGCGGCATGGGTTACGCCGAGGGCGCGCGCCTGTCGCGCAAGCTGGGCGGCTGGCAGGTCATCAGCTGGGCGTTGGTTTTGGCGCTGCCACTGATGCTGCCCTTGGCGCTGTGGCTGGCCCCTGCCAGCTTGGCCCATGTCAGCAGCGCCACCTGGCTCAGCTTTGTCTATGTGGCTGTCTTCAGTCAGCTGATCGGCTTTGTGTTTTGGTACCGGGGGCTGGCACAAGGCGGGATTGCGGCGGTCGGCCAGTTGCAGCTGCTGCAGCCCTTTATGGGTTTGGCTTTGGCTGCTGTGCTGCTGCATGAGCAGGTCAGCTGGTCCATGCTGGTCGTGACCCTGGTGGCGGTGGTCTGCGTAGCGGGGGCCAAGAAATACGCCTGATCCAGCCGCCGCACAGCGTTTGACAGCAGCTGGGCCCACACGCTGTCTCCATCCGATACCAAGCGGGCAGGTTCGGCAAGTTCTGTGTGGCGCTGGCGAAGTTATCTGGCGCTGGGCGGTGCGGAAAACGGCTATTCTTTTGTCTTTCCAAAATAAGAGACCGAGGTTTGCCATGAAGACCGTATTCCGCCACACCGCCATCGCCCTGGGTATTGCTTTGGCCGCTGCAAGCGCCCAGGCCCAGCTGCTGCAAAAGCCGGCGCTCGATGCCATTGCCGCTGAGGCGGTAAAGACGCCTGCGACCTTTGCGCAGTTTCTGCAGAATGCCGCCAAGCAGGATGCGCGCCTGGCGCCTGCCGTGCAGCGCTACACGCAAGGCCAGCAACTGCAAGGCGATGACCTGGCCAATGTGGCCCGGCTGCTCGGCCTCTACACCCGCCTGACGCAAGAGCACCAGGTGCTCAGCAGCATCACCCAGATGGTGGCGCTGCCAACGGTGCGCGACCCCAAGGTGCCGCCGCATGAGAGCCCGGCCATCATCGACTTTGGCCGCATGGTGGAAAAGATGGCCCAGGACTTTGGCCTGCAGTACCGCAATGTGGACAACCGCATCTTTGAAGTGACCTTGCCGGGCACGAGCGCAGAAGAGTTCGGCATTCTGACCCATGCGGATGTGGTGCCGGTGGTGCCCGCCGAATGGGTGGTGGATGGTCAGCAGCTCGACCCCTTCAAGGTCACCCGTGTGGGCGACAAGCTCTACGGGCGCGGCACCATCGACGACAAGGGCTCGATCGCCACGGTGCTGTATGCGATGAAGGCCGTCAAGCAATCCAAGCTGCCATTGCAGCGCGGCATTCGCCTGATGATCGAGACCACCGAAGAGACCGGTGGCGACGCGATGAAGTACTACCGCGACAAGACCAAGCTGCCCGACTACAACATCGTGCTCGACAGCAAGTACCCGGCGGTGGTCGCAGAAAAAGGCACGGGCGCCATCAAGGCCAGCTTTGCCGATATGAAGACCGACCCGCAGCAACCGGCCATTACCGCGATGGCCGGCGCCGCATCGGCCAATGCGATTGCCCAGACGGCTACCGCGACGATCGAGGCCGGCAATGCCGCCGCGCTGGCCGCCGTGGCCCAGCAACTGCAAGCCGCCAAAGACAGCTTTGTGGCCAGCAACCAGCAGTTTGGCAAGTTCAGTGTGGACCTGGTGAGCAGCGCCAACAAGATCGACATCAAGGTGACCGGCACCTCCGCCCACGGCTCGCGCCCTGAAGAAGGCGTGAACCCCGTGCCGCGCCTGGCCTTGCTGCTGCAATCGGCGCTGATGCCCGCCCAGGGCCAGCCCCTGGTGCAGCAGAACCAGTACAGCGAAGCCGTGCGCTACATCAATGGCGTGTTTGGCATGGACTACTTTGGCAAGGGCCTGAATGTTGCCTACGCTGATGACTTCATGGGCCCGCTGACCATCTCGCCCAACCTGATCAAGCCCGGCAATGGCCAGCTGGAAGTGACCGCCAATGCGCGCATGCCGCGCGGCAAATCGCCCGAGCAGCTCAAGGCCGAGGTGGAAAAGGGCATTGCCAACTGGAGCGCTGCGACCAAGGTGCCCGTCAAGATCGACTACAGCCAAGGCAACTGGATGGCCCGCGACCCCAAGGGCGCCTGGCTCTCGACCCTGCTGAACATCTTTGGCGACACCACCGGCCTCGATGCCAAGCCCGTGCCGACTGCCGGCAGCACCACCGCCAAGCTGATGCCCAATGCCATCAACTTTGGCCCCGCGATGCCGGGCAAGAAGTACACCGCGCACAACGCGCTGGAGTACAAGGAAGTGCCGGATCTGCAAGCCGATATGCAGATGTTTACCGAGATGCTGGTGCGCATTGGCAATCTGCAGCAGATGCAATAAACACCAGGCTTTGGCCCCAAGCAAAAGGCCTGCTCCCAAGACGGGGAGCAGGCCTTTTTTTACGGCGTAGCGCTGATCTGGTCAGCCCGCTTTTGCCACCTGAAAGTTCTCCGCAAATGCCAGTGCATCCACACGCACCTGCGCTGCCGTCTTGCCGGGCTTGAATAGTGCAGAGCCAATGCCAAAGCCTGCCGCGCCCGCTTGCAGCCAGGGGGCCATGTTGTCGGGGGCGATGCCGCCCACGGGGTAGATGTTGCTGCCCTTGGGCAGCACGGCCAGCAGGGCCTTGACGACGGCGGGCGAGGCCAGCTCGGCGGGGAAGATCTTGAGGCCATGGGCGCCATGCTCGAGCGCCATGAATGCCTCGGTGGGGGTGAAGACGCCGGGCAGGCTGATGAGGCCCAGCTTGACGGCCTCGTCGATCACGGCCGGGTTGCAGTTGGGCGAGATGATCAGCTGGCCGTCGGCGGCATGCACATCGCGCACCTGCTGGGGCGTCAGCACCGTGCCAGCGCCCACCAGCACATGCGGGTAGGCCTCGCGCATCGCGGCAATGCTCTCCAGCGGCTCGGGCGAGTTCAGCGGTACTTCCCACAGGCCAAAACCGGCCGATTGCAAGGCGGCACCCACGGGCACGGCCTCGCTGGGGGTGAGGCCGCGCAGGATGGCGATCAGCGGCAGCTTGGCCTGCAGGGCCTGGAATTGTTGGAGCAGGTTCATGGCGGTGTTCTGGATGGAGGGCGGTACGAAGAGGGCAGGGGTTGGGTGGCGTGTTCAGTCTTGGGTCAGGTGCTCGTAAATGGCCTGGTGGCCGGCCCAGGTGGCTTCGTCACCAAAGGCAATGGGCTCACAGCCTCCATGGCGCAGTGCCAGGCTGTAGCGCTGCACCAGGGTGCTGGAGCCGATGACGGCAACGCGGCTGCCCGCTGCCGTCGGCATGGTGCGCAGCTCCTGGCCAATCAGCAGGCCTGAGAGGTAGCTGGCCGACTGGGCCGGGTCCAGCGCGCCAAACAGCGACAGCGCACGCGTGCCAAACAGCAGGTGGCTCAGGCTGTCGGGGCTCTGCGCCCGCTCCAGCCCTTGTATGAAGGCGGCCTCGTCCAGCGCAGCGCTGCTGTCCAAGGTCTTGCCGAGGATCGAGTGCTGGGCCAGCAGTGCAAACAGCTCGCCGGTCATGAAGGTCTTGAAGCCGGTGATGGTGCTGTTTTGCGCCTGCACCCATTTGCTGTGCGTGCCCGGCAGCAGCAGCAGGCCGTCGCGGCTGCCCATCAGCCGCAGCGCGCCAATCACCTGGATTTCTTCGCCGCGCATCACATCGGGCACGCCATGCACGGCATCGACCTGGCTCTGCGCCAGGCTGCTCATGCCCGGCACGATGGCCGTGGGCACGCCCTGGGGAAGATCGAGCCAGAGCAGCTGCTGGCAGAGCGCAGAAAAATCGGCTGGGCAGGGGCAGTAAGGCGCTTCCTGCCAGCCCTGGCGGCTGCCCACCATGCCCGACAGCAGACACAGCTGGGGCCCTTCGGCCAGCCAGTCGCCAAAGTGCTGTGCAAACGCATCGGCAAAGCCGCCGGGCGCCACTTGCAGGATGCCTTGGGGCAGGGCGCGCCGCTCGCTGATCTGGCCCTGTGCATCGATGCGCACGCCCCGCAGTGAGGTGGTGCCCCAGTCGATGGCGAGCATGCGGGGGCGCGGGTCTGACGGCGTGCGGGCGGAAAAGGTCGGAGGCTTGGGCATGGCGGTGAGAGAAGGCGAAAAAAAGCGCAGACCAAGTCTGCGCGGGCCATTGTAGAAGCGCCTGCAGCGGGCAGCTGTCGCGCCTGCTGCGCGCGCCCGTTGCGCCTGTGCGCTAGTGGTTTTACAGCGGCTTGTAGGCCGTCACGTCGATCTCGACCTTGGCGTCGATCATCAGGCGCGATTCCACGGTCGAGCGGGCCGGGCGGTGGTCACCAAAGCACTCCATGTAGACGCGGTTGAAGCTGCCGAAATCACGCGGGTCATCGAGCCAGACATTGACCTTGGCAACATCGGCCAGGGTGCAGCCGCCCAGCGCCAAGGCCTCTTCCAGGCGCTTGAACACGGCGCGCGTCTGCGCCTCGATGCCGCCGGGCACAACCTGGCCCTGGTCATCGGTGGGCACGGTGCCGGAGACAAAAACAAAGTCGCCAGCGCGCACTGCGGGCGAGAGCGGACGGGCCAGACGGTCCGATGCGAGAGGGGGTTGGCCTAGGGTAATTACTGTCATGGGGGTGGGCTCCTATATGTAAAGATATTACATCAACAACCCATAAATCTGTCAATAAGACGATTTGAAGGCAGTTTTTAGCGGTTGTGGTGTAAAAAAATTTCTTCACCCCTTCGATGAAAGCCTGCCCCATGAACGCCCTTGCCTTGCGTGTCCGCACCTCCCGTCGCCAACTGCTTGCCGCAGCCCTGTTGGCTGCCGGTTGCGTAGGCCTGCCAGCGGGCAGCGCCTGGGCCCAGGCGGCCCACAAGGGCGGGGCGGCCAACCTGGCCATGATTGGCGAACCCCAGAGCCTGGACCCGATGGTCAGCTCCACCGACCTGGTGGGCACCATCATGCAACACGTCTACGAGCCGCTTTTCACCTTTGATGCGCAGTGGCGCATCCAGCCGATGCTGGCCCAGGCCATGCCGGTCATCTCCGCCGATGGCCTGACCTACACCATCAGCCTGCGCAAGGGCGTCAAGTTCCACAACGGCAAGGAGATGGTGGCCGATGACGTGGTCGCCTCGCTGCAGCGCTGGATGGACGTGTCGGCGCGCGGCAAGGCCGTGGGCCAGGAGATTGCCAGCATGAGCGCCAAGAACCCGCAGACGGTGGAGATCAAGCTCAAGGCGGTGTATGCACCGCTGCTGGCCCACCTGGCGATGCCCAGCGGCATGGCCGGCATCATGCCCAAGGAGGTGGTGGCACCGGTGCTCAAGGATTTCATCGGCACCGGCCCCTACCAACTCAAGGAGCGCAAGCCTGACCAGTTCACCGTGCTGGCGCGTTTTGACCAGTACGCCGCGCGCAGCGAGCCCGCCAGTGGCTATGCCGGCAAGCGCGAGGCCCTGCTCGATGAGCTGCGCTTTGTGCCGGTGCCCAATGCGACGACGCGGGTTGAGGGCGTGCTCTCGGGCCAGTTCCAGTACGCCGATCTGCTGCAGGTCGAATCGGTTGGCCGCCTGGAAAAGGCCGCGCCCAATGTGGTGCCGATCGTCACGCAGAACTTTGGCTTCCCTTACATCGTCTTCAACACCAAGGAAGGCGTGCTGGCCAAGAAGGAACTGCGCCAGGCGGTGCAGACCGCGATGGGCCCGGCCGAGATGCTGCAGGCCGGCTTTGGCGACAAGCGCTTCTTTGCGGCCGAGCCCAACTTCTTTGCCAAGGGCACGCCGTACTACTCGGATGCCGGTGCCAAGCTCTACAACCAGAAGAACCCGCAGCTGGCCAAGGACCAGGCGGCCAAGGCCGGCTACAAGTCCGAGCCCATCCGCATCATGGCCAGCCGCCAGTATGAGTTCCACTACAACATGGCGCTGGTGATGGCCGAGCACTTGAAGCGCGCCGGCTTCAAGACCGAGCTGCAGGTGGTGGACTGGGCCACCCTGGTGCAGCGCCGCAACGATGCCAAGCTCTGGGATGTCTATATGACCCACTCGGGCCTGTTCCCTGAGCCGATGCTGTCGCCTCCGCAGATGGGCAGCGGCGCGCCGGGCTGGTGGGAGACCGAGACCAAGAAGGCCGCGCTTGCCGCCTTCAATGGCGAGCCCGATGTGGCCAAGCGCGGCCCGCTCTGGGGCCAGGTGCAGGCGCTCGTCTATGACGAGGTGCCTTTTGTCGAAGTGGGCAAGTTCAATGCGCTGTCGGCGCGCTCGTCCAAGCTGCAGGGCTACCAGCCCATGCCCTGGCCCTTCTTCTGGAACACCTCGCTGAGCCAGTAAGCCCCAGCGTTTCTCGAGTTCAGCCATGCTGCATTTTTTAGTCAAGCGCCTGGGCGGCGCGGTGGTGGTGCTCGCCCTGGTGGCCGTGCTGGTGTTCCTGCTCACGCGCCTGGCCTCGGGCGATCCGGTGGCGCTGCTGCTGGGTGACCAGGCCACCGCCGCCGATATTGCTGCCGCGCGCGTGCAGTACGGGCTGGACAAGCCCCTGACCACCCAGTTTGTGCTCTGGATTGGCCAGGTGCTGCAAGGCAACCTGGGCCAGTCGCTGTTCTTGCAGATGCCGGTCACCCATGCGCTGCTGGAGCGCGCCGAGCCCACGATGTTTCTGGCGCTGTTCGCCGTGTCGATTGCCGCCCTGATCGGTGTGCCCTGCGGCATGGCTGCGGCCGTGTGGCGCGGCAGCTGGATCGACCAGGTGCTCAGCACCATTGCGATGCTGGGCGCCAGCATTCCCAGCTTCTGGTTTGGCCTGATCCTGATCCAGGTCTTTGCCGTGCACCTGGGCTGGTTTCCGGCTTCGGGCTATGGCGATCCGGATGCGAGCTTTGGCGACCGCCTGCAGCATCTGCTGCTGCCCGCCCTGGTGCTGGGCGTGCTCAACTCGGCGCTGATCATCCGCTTCACGCGCGCCTCGGTGCTCGACATTCTGGGTGAGGACTATGTGCGCACGGCCCGGGCCAAGGGCCTGGGCGAGTCGGTGGTGCTCGTCAAGCATGTGCTGCGCAATGCGCTGGTGCCCGTGGTCACGGTGCTGGGCCTGACCCTGGCCTTGATGATTGGCGGCACCGTCGTGACCGAGACCGTGTTCAACCTGCCCGGCGTGGGCAACCTGGTGGTGCGGGCCGTGCTGCGGCGCGATTACCCGGTCATCCAGGGTACCTTGCTGGTCATTGCCGCCATCTACGTTTTCATCAACCTCGCGATCGACCTGCTCTACACGGTGGTCGATCCCCGCATTCGTCTGGAGGGCCAATGATGAACGCCGCCCCAACCGCATTGCCGCTGCCCGCACGCGGCGGCTGGGCCCAGTCCCCCTGGTTCAAAACCCTGCGCCGGCTGTTTGCGCGCAAGGTGGTGCTGGCGAGCGCCGTGGTGCTGCTGCTGATTGCAGCCACCGCCTTGCTCTACCCGCTGCTGACCGACTCCGACCCCAATGGCATGAACATCAGCATGCGCCTGCATGCGCCTTCCTGGGCGCACTGGGCCGGCAATGATGAGCTGGGGCGCGATGTGATGGCGCGCATCATCTATGGCGCGCGCTACTCGCTGATGATCGGCTTTTTCACCGCGCTGGGCGCCGTGGTGCTGGGCACCTTGCTGGGCATGCTGGCCGGTTACTTTCGCCGGCTCGATGCGCCGCTGATGCGCCTGGTCGACGCGATGATGGCCTTCCCCGACATCCTGCTGGGCATTGCGCTGGTGTCGATCTTGGGGGCCTCACTGTGGAATGTGATTCTGGCGCTGACCATCGTCTACACGCCGCGCGTGGCCCGCGTGGTGCGCGCCTCGACCCTGGTGCTGCGCGAGCTGCTGTTTGTCGATGCCGCCAAGGCGCTGGGCGTGCGCACGCCTTTGATTCTGTGGCGCCACATCCTGCCCAATCTGCTGTCGCCGGTGCTGGTGCAGGTCACCTTTATCTTTGCCTATGCGATCCTGGCCGAGGCGGGTCTGTCGTTTCTGGGCGTGGGCGTGCCGCCCGATATCCCCACCTGGGGCACGATGATTGCCGGCAGCCTGGAGTATGCCGACAAGGCCTTCTGGACCATTCTGACCCCGGGCGTGGCCATTGTGCTGACGGCGCTGTCGCTGCAACTGCTGGGCGACGGTGTGCGCGATCTGCTCGACCCCAAGCTGAAGAACAAATCATGATGAACACCGCCACCCCTGCAGCGGCTGCCGACATGGCCGCGCCTCGCCTGGATGTGCGCTCGCTGTCGACCTCGTTCGCCACCGAAGGCGGGCGTATCCAGAGCGTCTCCGATGTGAGCTTTCAGATCCTGCCGGGCCAGACCCTGGCCCTGGTGGGCGAGTCGGGTTCGGGCAAGTCGGTCACCAGCCTGTCGCTGATGGGCCTGCATGCCAAGACCTCTCAGGCCCAGGTGCAGGGCCAGGCCCGGTTTGTGCAGCGCGATGGCCGCACCGTCGATCTGCTCTCGCTCGATGTCAAATCGCTGCGTGCGCTGCGCGGTAATGAGCTGGCGATGGTGTTCCAGGAGCCGATGACCAGCCTGAACCCGGTGCTGACCGTGGGCGAGCAGATTGCCGAATCGGTGCGCCTGCACAAGGGCCTGGGCAAGGCCGCAGCCCTGGCCCATGCCCAGCGCATGCTGGAACTCGTCGAGATACCGGCTGCCGCCCAGCGCGTGCATGAGTACCCGCACCAGCTGTCTGGCGGCATGCGCCAGCGGGTGATGATTGCGCTGGCCATGGCCTGCGACCCGAGCCTGCTGATAGCCGACGAGCCCACCACCGCACTGGATGTGACCATCCAGGCGCAGATCCTGGCCTTGATGGGCCGGCTGCAAAAGGAGACGGGCATGAGCATTCTGTTTGTGACCCACAACCTGGGCGTGGTGGCGCAGTATGCCGATGCGATTGCGGTGATGTATGCCGGCCGCATTGTGGAGACCGCCAGCGTGCATGCGCTGTTTGCCGCGCCCCAGCACCCCTACACCCAGGGCCTGCTGGGTTGCCTGCCCGGCATGGCGCGCCAGCGCGAGCTGGCCGAGGCCGCCGCGCTGCGCGCCGGTGGCAAACCTGCCTTT
>NZ_KE148641.1:22002-25306 GCF_000410635.1 Comamonas sp. B-9 | reverse complement strand
CCGCGCCTGGGCAGCTTTGTGCTGCCCCGAGGCACGGCCGGCGCGCGCCTGGTCGATACCTGGAACCCCCTGGGCATGCGCGCCACCGCGAGCCAGGACCTGGTGCTCGATGGCGCCTGGGTGCCCGACCACCATGCGGTGGGCCTGCGCCCGGCCAGCCTGGGCCTGCAGCGCGAGGCCCATGGCATTGCCTGGTACTTCAGCCTGGTGGCCACGGTCTATGACGGCGCGGCGCGCTCGGCGCGTGATTGGCTGGGTGCGTTTTTGAACCAGCGCCGCCCCAGTGCGCTGGGTGGTGCCAGCCTGGCATCACTCGCCACCGTGCAGGAAAAGTTTGGCGAGATCGAGCTGCTGCTGCAAACCAGCGACTGGCTACTGGACAGCCATGCCCGCGCCTACGACAGCGGCGCCGCACCCGATGGCCTGGTCGCCGTGGCCAAGCATGTGGCGGTGGACAACGCGCTGCGCGTAGCACAACTGGCGCTGGAGCTGGCCGGCAACCACGGCCTGGCGCGGCGTAATCCGCTGGAGCGCCATCTGCGCAATGTGCTGTGCAGCCAGATCCATTCGCCCTCCAACAGCCTGATCCGCAGCAACAGCGGCCGTGCGGCCCTGCAAAAGCGCCAGGCCGCTGCCTGAGCGCCATCCTTGTTTCCTCTCCTTGGTACCTCGCATGTCTATTGATTCCGATTTCTCGCTCGCCACGCGCCGCCACTTTATGCTGGCCGCTGCTGCCACCGGCATCGGCACGGCAGTCCCCAGCCTGGCCTGGGCGCAGGACAAGCCGCAAAAAGGCGGCACCCTGAACCTGCTGCTCTTTCCCGAGCCGCCAACCTTGACGACGATTGCGCATACCGCCGGCTCGTCGGTGACGATCTCGGGCAAGGTGACCGAGGGACTGCTGACCTATGACTTCAACCTCAACCCGCAGCCGCAGCTGGCCGTTGCCTGGTCCATCAGCCCCGACGGCCTGGTCTACCGCTTCCAGCTGCGCCAGGGCGTCAAATGGCATGATGGCAAGCCCTTTACCTCGGCCGACGTGGTGCACTCGATTGCCTTGCTCAAGGAGTTCCACCCCCGGGGCCGCGCCACCTTTGCCGGCGTGGCCGAGGTGCAAGCCCCCGATGCCCACACCGTGGTGCTCAAGCTCAGCCGCCCCATCCCCTACCTGATCACGGCGCTGGCGGCCTCGGAGTCGCCCATCGTGCCCAAGCACCTGTATTCCAGCGGCCGGGCCGATACCAACCCGGCCAACAATGCGCCGGTGGGCACGGGCCCCTTTGTGTTCAAGGAATGGGTGCGCGGCAGCCATGTGATCTACGAGCGCAACCCCCATTACTGGGATGGCGACAAGCCCTACATCGACCGGCTGGTGGTGCGCTTTATCCCCGATGCCGCTGCGCGCACGGCGGCCATCGAAAGCGGACAGGTGCAGATTGCGCCCAGCTCGCCAGTGCCCTTTGCCGAGGTGGAGCGCCTGCGCGCCAAGCCGGGCCTGCAGTTCGAGACCCGGGGCTATGAGTACATCAACAGCGTCTACCGGCTGGGGGTCAACCTGGAGAGTGAGCTGCTCAAGGACCTGCGCGTGCGCCAGGCCATTGCCCATGCGCTGCAGCGCGAGAACCTGCTCAAGGTGGCCTGGTACGGCCAGGGCAAGCTGACCACCGGGCCGGTACACCCGGCGCTGAAAAAATTCTATGTGCCCGATCTGCCGGTGCTGCCCTATGACACCAAGCGCGCCGAGAAGCTGCTGGACGACGCGGGCCTGACGCGCGGCAAGGCTGGCGGCCAGTGGCGTGCGCGGCTGAACCTGACGCCCATCCCCAACGAGGGCGGCCAGCGCACCGGCGATTTCCTCAAGCAGGCGCTGGGCCGCATCGGCATCGATGTGCAGATCAACAGCCAGGATTTTGCCACCTACATCAAGCGCATCTACACCGACCGGGCGTTTGACCTGCATGTGAGCGCGATGAGCAACACCTTTGACCCGACGGTGGGCATCCAGCGGCTCTACTGGTCCAAGAGCTTTCAGCGCGGGCTGCCGTTCTCCAACGGTTCGCACTATGCCAGCCCAGAGGTGGACCGCCTGCTGGAATCTGCCGCCGTCGAGATGAACGAGGCCCAGCGCATCCGCGAGGTGGCCGAGTTCCAGAAACACATCGCCACCGACCTGCCCGACATCACCCTGGTCGCCCCCGACATCTACACCATCGCCGACAAGCGCGTGCGCAACCACACGGTGGGCGCGGACGGCGTGGCCGGTAACCTGGCCGGCGTCTGGCTGGCCGCATCCTGATCCCGTTCCCCCAAGGAGAAACCGATGACAAGCCCTTCCGAAACATCGAACGTACCAGGTCAACAACCCAGCTCGCTCTGGTACACCCGCTGCCCGGTGCCATCCCCGCTGGGCATTGCCGCGCAGCATGGCTGGCTGCAGCAGGCCTTTGCGGCGCTGGGTATTGGGGTCGAGTCCATCTTTGACTCCAAGGACCGCAGTGTGCGCGAGAGCCATTTTGACCACCGCCTGCCCTGGTCTTTCCGCCAGGGCGGCAATATTCCGCCGATCTGGGCGCGGGCCAAAGGCAGCGATACGCGCCTGGTCGCGATCACCTGGACAGACGAGTTCCAGGCCCTGGTGACCCTGCCGGGCCGGGGCATCGACAAGCCCGAGGACCTGGCCGGCAAGCGCTTTGGCGTGCCCCAGCGGGTCAATGACCTGATCGACTTCCACCGCGCCACGGCCCTCAAGGGCCTGGTCTCGGGCCTGTCGCTGGTGGGCTTGCAGCACAGCGATGTGCAGCTGGTCGACTTGGTGATCGAGGAGTCGGTGATCCAGCAGCACGGCACGCCCAGCCTGTTTGGACTGCGCCGCCGCCACCCGTATTTCCGCGAGGCGGAGGCCCTGGTACGCGGCGAGGTTGATGCGATCTTTGTCAAAGGCGCCGAGGGCCTCTTGGTGGCCAACCTGATTGGCGCGCAGCTGGTCAGCGAATTTGGCCGCCACCCCGACCCGCGCGTGCGCATCAATAATGGCACACCGCGCACCTTGACGGTGGACGCCGCACTGGCCGAGCAGCGCCCCGACCTGGTGCTGGCGCTGCTGCGCGTGGTGCAGCGCGCCGGCCGCTGGGCCCAGGCCCATCCCGACGAGACCCTGCGCTTTGTGGCCCGCGAGATCGCCACCAGCGAAGAAGCCATCCTGGCCTCCAACGGCGCCGATGTCCACCGCCATCTGGGCATCAGCCTGGAGCCCGAGCTGGTCGATGCGATCGGCTACTTCAAGGACTTTTTGCTGGAATGGGGC
>NZ_KE148641.1:12127-21864 GCF_000410635.1 Comamonas sp. B-9 | reverse complement strand
GCGGGTATGAGTGCGAACCAGCATCCCCGCGTGCTGGTTTGCGGCGCCAGCGGTCGCCTGGGCCAGTTGCTGGTGCCGCGCCTGCTGGCCCGGCAGGCACGGCCCCGGGTGCTGGTGCGCCAGGTCGCAACCGCGCAGGCGCTCTGGGGCGATACGGTCGAGGTAGCGCAGGGCAGTTTTGATGATGCGGCCGCCTTGGGCCAGGCCCTTGTCGGCATTGAGCGTCTCTTCCTGCTCTCTCCGATCAGCCCTGCGCTGGCCGAGCAGCAACTGCGCGTGGTCGAAGCCTCGCGCGCTGCCGGTGTGCAGCACATCGTCAAACTCTCCGGCTCGGACTGGACCATAGCCCCGCCCGGCCGCTCGCTGTCGGGCGATGCGCATGGCCGCATCGAAGATGGCCTGCAGGCCAGCGGCATCCCCCACACCGTGCTGCGCCCTAATGCCTGGATGCAGGTGGGTTTGTCGCGCATCGCAGGCGAACTGCGCAGCGGCGATGTGCTCCGCTCCCAGCACCTGGGTGCAGGTGTCTCCTATATCGATGCCCGCGACATTGCCGATGTTGCTGTTGAAGCACTGCTGAATCCCGAGGCTGCCCAGCAACGCCTAGGCGCACCGGGCCCCTGGGTGCTGACCGGCAACCAAGCACTGCGCCCGCAAAAACTGGCCGAGATCGCATCGCGCCTGCTGGGCCGGCCGATCACCGCCGCCGCGCCTGTGACTGCCCCCGCTGCAGACCCTTTTATCGCGCAGGTGCACGGCGAGTTTTTTGCGCTGATGCGCGCGGGGCATGCGGCTGCGGTGACTGCGACGGTGCGGCAGGTGCTGGGGCGCGAGCCGCGGACGGTGGAGGGGTTTTTGGCGGACGAGCTGGGGGCTTTGGCTGTGGCGGCTTGAGGGGGAGGGAAGTGGGTCAGAAGTGCCCGGTGGGTATCCGAGGTTAGGATGGCGGCATGCGGCCACAAGCGGCATGTCAGTATTTGCTGCGTTCAGTCTGTGCAATCAAAAACGGGTACCTACAGAATAGAAAATATGCGCCCCGATCCTCTTGCTTGGTGGCATTCCGAGTTCGGTGAAGTTGCGCCTCGCGGGCATCTTCTGCGCCGCCATCTCACTGCGCAATGGGTGCGCTTCCACTCACTCCCTGATTCAAAACGATACGCTGAGTCGCTTGACGACTACGCCGAAATTCAACATCGACATTTGCTGGTCGCGTCCGCAATCTTCAGCGCTGACGAGCCCTTGTACGTCTTTCGTGCGCTCAGTGGCGAAGCCATACTTCGGGGGACAGCTAGGCATCAGCTTGTTGGGCGGCAATTCAGAGAAGCCGTTGCTGCGGTGCCGCATGAAAGTCTCGGCCAGGACGATGAGGATCGAATGTATGTTCGGGCACTTGTTTCCAAATGGAAGCCCGATTTTTTTGAAGCCGCGATTCGCGTGCTTGCAGATGGGGAGGCGGTGGGGGTCTCATTTGTCTCTCCGTCCACAAAGAACATTTTCTGTCCCTACGACGGGGGAATGGATGTCTTCACGTTCTCCATTTCGCCCGAAGAGCTTCGTGCCCGCTTCGCTGGCTGGCTATCGAGTCGTCCGGACGGCCTGTGAGCGACAGCTCTGGGTCGAGCAGTAACAGTCATGCGCAGCCACTTGGAGCTGCGGGTACGATGCCTCAATTCGGCCATATGCAGACATTCGAACCTTTGCTACGGAGACCGAGAACAAAATTTTTAGGACTGTCTAAAAGTGGCGACAGCAAATTTGCCTATCGAACAACAAGCTCATACAGTTTGCCAACCGCGAAGTGAAGGAGATCAAGAGTGAATGGAAATAGTCGGTGCCTAGCTGTTCGCTCAAGCGGACTGGCATTCTGCGGGCCGCTTACCTAGTCTGTTAGCCACAAATGTTTGAAGCCACGTCGGTGCCAGCATCGTTTCTTAACCTCGATCTTGAATTGGAGTCGAGTGAAGAGCTGGTCGCGCTTGAGGAGGAACTTCGTTCCGGCGCTTACGTCCTCTACTCTGGTCCTGTGTCTGGTGGGTATAGGCTTGCACTAGAGCCGCTGATCGTCGGCACGCTCAATGGAGACCCAACAAGCTGCACAGACCACTTCCTATCTCAGCTGGAGGCACTCTCCGGAGCGGCACACGCGGAGTTCTTGAAGTGCCGCTCCCGTATCTTTGACTACGGATTCGATGGTGGGCTAGAGGCCAATCCGATTCGAACTGACCTTTGCAGTCGCAGCTTAGCTCGAATGGTGGCGCTCGGTATCGACGTTAGGATCACAACATATCCCTATAGAGCCGCCGAGCCAGAAGGAACAGAGTGAGCAATACGGATGCGTTGATGCCCACTAGGCGCCCATCCAGCGGGTGCCACCAGATCTTTCTTTGGTAGTGTTGCGCTGGTACACAGCGCTTTCTCACACCGAGTCGGGTCTAACTCGGCGCTCAAGCCGGCCAGCCGAAGGTGGGCGGCTTAGCTTGTTCGTTAGCGAATGACCGCTCAGGGTCATAGCGCCACTTCAACCTATAGCGCTCATTCGGCCTACATAAGTTTCGGGTAACCGCTGAGAGGCGCAGAACCTAGCTTCAACGCAGACTGGTGGAAATGACTGCTTGAATCAGCTGCCGCTGGCAGGGCGTTCCGCACACTTTAGGGAATGAATCCAAAAGGCATTGAGTAGCGTATAGAGCACATGCCCATTTCTTCTAAACTCTCCACCCCCATGAGCCGCCGCCTAAGCCTCCTCGGCATCGGTTCCGCCATCGCAGCGCTGCTGTCCGGGTGTTCTGGTGCCCAGGTGCTGGACCGCCTGGTGGCACATGACACCTACCACGGCCCCACAGGTGTGCGCTATGGGCCCGATGCAAGGCATCTGCTGGATGTGTACCAGCCAGCGACCGGCACGGCGCCCGGCCATGCACCGGTGGTGCTGTTTTTTTATGGCGGCAACTGGACCAGCGGCGAGCGGGCGGAGTACCGGTTTGTCGGCGAAGCGCTGGCGGCGAACGGCATCATCGCGGTGGTGGCCGACTACCGGCTGAGCCCCCAGGTGCAGTACGACGGCTTTCTGGGCGATTGCGCATTGGCGCTGCAGTGGACCTTGGCGCATGCCGCCAGCCTGGGTGGCGACCCCGCGCGGGTGATGGTGATGGGCCATTCGGCCGGGGCTTATAACGCAGCGATGCTGGCACTGGACCCGCGTTGGCTGGCGCCTTTGGGCCTGACCCCCGATCGGCTTGCGGGCTGGATAGGGCTGGCCGGGCCCTACGACTTTTTGCCGATTGTGGACCCCCAGGTTCAGCTTGCTTTTAACTGGCCGCACACCCCGGCCGATTCCCAGCCCCTCTTCTACGCCGACGCCAAAGCCCCCCGCACCCTGCTGCTGGCCGCACGCAACGACAAGGTCGTTGATACGCAGCGCAACACCGTCGGCCTGGCAAACCGCTTACGGGCTGCCGGTACCGACGTGGATATGCGGATCTTTGACCACCTCAGCCACGTGACGACCGTTGCCGCGCTGGCCCGGCCGCTGGACTGGTTAGCCCCGGTGCTGCCGACGGTGGTGGGCTTTGTACGCGGGGATCCGAAACGGGTGCAATGACCCCTCAAGTGATAGCAGCCGTGGCCGGTTGTGTCGCGGCGACAAGTTTGCTTAGCAGCCGGTCCCTCGGTTGATCCATCGTGGCGAGAGTCGCATGGTGGCTGGCTGCTGGCGCTAATATGGCGCTTTCGGCCAGAACCGGCCTTTAGCCATCACCTTGCAACGGTGCCAGCCAGCGCTGCTGTCTACCGCTTCCATGAATCACCTCTACACACACCCGTACCAGGGCAGGTTTGGCAATGGCCTGGCCAAGCTGCTCAATTCGCGTCGCTTTGCCAGCTATCGGCGAGCGCTGATGTCTCGTCTGCCCTTCATGACCTTGGACAGCGATGTGGTCGATGTGGTCTACATGACATGGCTGGTGGACGAAGCCCTGGCCGCCCCGTTTGCCCCACCGGGCGCGCGCCTCTGGTCTTACCAAGGCCGCACGCCTCTTACGGTGCTGACCTATCGGCATGGCCATTTTGGTCCTCGGTGGATGGGGCCCTTGAGGCGCGTTATGCCTTCCCCATTGCAGAGCAACTGGCGCCTGTACCTGGCAGAGCCGCTGTCTGATGCGCCGCCCGTTCCCACCGTTGCCTTTGTCTACAACGTGATGGACAGCCTCGCCCATGTGGCTGGGACGCGATTGTTCAGTGATGCCTTGCCATCCCATTGGCCGGCAAGCTTTGATTTCCGCGTGAACCCTGATGAGGCCATTGTCGACATCGCGCCCGGCGATGGCAGCGCGCCAAGATTGGCGGCGAGGGCGGTGAGGGCAGGGGAGGCCGTTTTGTCGCCGCCCTGGTCCGGGATGTTCCATGGCTGGTCGGATGCAATCGTGCGCCTGGCCTCCCAGGACGCTGCGGTGGTGGAGGTGCCGACAGCGGAGGGCGCCCCTGCCAGGTCGGCCTTGGCGACGATTGATTTGCCGGTGGATGTGGCCTCGGTGGAGCCCTTGCTGCTGGACACGCAAACCCTGGACTGCCCTTTGTTGCAGAGGCTGGATGCGGACCCGGAGGCGCTCTGCTTTCTGCTGCCCAGCGTGCGCTTCTCTGCCTTGTCCGAGCGGCTTTTACGCGCTTCTACCTGAGGCAGACGCGCTGCGACAGTGTGGTTCGCCCAACAAAACTGAGCGCTTGACGCCAATCGATCAACTAGTAGAATGGCTCATCTTTGAAAGCGCTAGCTGCCCACCCGATGACTGTTGAACTCTCCCCCCGCGCCACTGAATTGGCGGAACATGCCCGGCAATTGCTGGCCGCTGGCGGCTACAACGGCTTCAGCTATGCGGATCTCTCTGAAAAGGTCGGGATAGGAAAGGCCAGCATCCACCACCATTTCCCCAGCAAGGCGGATCTCGTGTTGACGGTCGTGCAACGCCATCGGCAGCAATCTGTGGAGGGCTTGGCAGCGATGCAGCAGCATTTGGGCGATGACCCGCAAGCCCAATTGAGCGCTTATGTGGATTACTGGGCGCGCTGCATACGCGACGGTTCATCGACAATGTGCATCTGTGCGATGTTGGCTGCTGAAGCGCCGATGATCCCGCCAGAAATAGCGGCTGAAGTGCGTGGCTATTTCCAGGATCTGACCCAGTGGCTGGCAGCGGTGATCTCGCAAGGCCAGGCCAAAGCGCAGTTCAAGCCAGAAGCGAACGCGCCGGTAGAAGCGCTCGCCTTGATGTCCACCGTGCATGGCGCCATGCTGACGGCCCGCGCCTTGGGTGATCCCGATGCTTTCCAGACGATCGTGCGCGCGGCGATACATCGGCTGGCAGCTTGAAGAATGGCCCGATCACCCAGGGTGTCGGGCTCTCTATTTTTTGCCCATCAAACCAATCAACTAGTCGGTTGTTTTTGGAAAGACCACCCCATGCCTCATCCCATCTCCACGCTTGGCGCCTTCCATACCGCCATCAGTGTGCTGCCGCTCGTTGCCGGCTTGTACAGCTTTGTCCGCTACCGCGCCATTGAGCCGGCCAAGCGCTCGGGTCAGTTGTACTTGGTGGGTATGTTGCTGTCCGTGCTGACCGCTTTCGGTCTGTCCAGTACTGGAGGTTTCAACGCCGGCCATGCCTTGGGCATTCTGGCGCTGTTGGTGATGGGCGGGTCATTGCTCATCCGGCAGCTGCCGCTTCTCCCACGCCTCGCTCCCTACCTGTCGCAGTTCGGGTTTTCGTTCAGCTTCTTTCTGCTGTTGGTGCCGGCCATCGGTGAGACCTTGACGCGTCTGCCGGTCAGCCATCCTCTGGCCTCAGGCCCTGAATCGCCTTTGGTGCGCGGCACGGTGCTCGCTTGGCTGGCGATTTTTGTGGTGGGAGCCGCATGGCAAATGTGGTGGATGCGGTCACAACGCCAGCGCTGAATAGGCAGCGCATTCTTTGTCTTGCTTGACTTGCTTGACTTGCGACAGGCAGACCCTCGTTGGCATCGATCGGCTGTTTCTGCTCTCTCACCAGCCCGGTGCGCTGCGTGTGGCCGAGATCACATCGCGCCTGCTGGGCCGGCCGGTCACCGCTGGCGCGCCTGTGCCTGCAGCGGCGCCCGACCCCTCTATCGCCCACGTGCATGGCGGGTTTGCGCTGATGCGCGCGGGGCATGCGGCTGCGGTGACGGCCACGGCGCGCCAGGTGCTGGAGCGCGATCCCCGGACGATGGAGCGCTTTTTGGCGGAGGCGCTGAGCGCATTGGCGGTGGCCGCTTGAGGGGGATGATGCGGGATGGGCGGGCGGCTGCGTTCCGTCTGGCTTGCCAATGGCTGGCTATAGATTGATAACGGTTCTTGCTGTCGGTGCCGGGTCGAACTCCTGCTGCATGGTTCCTGGTGCACATCACAAGGATAAAGCAGATGGTGCGCGGGCCCTCGCGGAAACGTTTTCAGCGCAGTCCCCAGGGACTGTGCACATGGTGAAAATTTAAGCGGAGAGGGTGGGCCGAACAGACGCTCAGCGCTTCTACGGCCAGCCAGGAGCGGCTCTTTGTCACTGCGGCAGAAACTGGCCAAACTTCGTTATCTAGGCAGGGACATGCAACTCGGTCAGAATGCCGAACTAGGCATTGCACGGGGACACTATCGTCACCCTTCAAAGGAGCGCTCCATGGCCGAGACATCCAAGGTAAAAGGACCTGCCTCTTACTTTCCGTCCATCGAAAAGACCTACGCCAAGCCAATAACGCATTGGATGGAGATTCTTCAGAATGCGGGGCCGTTGAAGCACATGGAGCTGGTCAATTTCCTCAAGACCCAGCACCAGATCGGTCATGGGCACGCGAATGCCCTGGTTGCAGCGTTCCTCATGAAGAAGTAGCACGCCAAGAAACGTGTACCAGGCTGCATCTGGGCCACAAACGGACACTTCCACCACACATGCATCGCGCCACTACTTATGCCGCACTCGCTGCCGAGTTGGAGTCATGGGGTGCGCTTTCGCACGCGGATCTGCTCGCGGCGATCAATCAACCAGCGACTGAACGTGTGGTGCAAGCCAGTGGGCAAGATTTGTTGTTGGAGATAAGCGTTTCTTGGGCTACTGAGAAGCGGAAAGCATTCAAGGTGCTTGCTAGAGCCTATGGACCCAGCCATATGCGGATGGAGCAGCTCCAAGAGGCGTTAATTGTGCCGATAGGGGCATGAGTCCAAGCGTTGCGGGCACGGCTGCATCCGGCTAGAAGCAATCACTGGCCAAATGCCAATGCTGACGTTCAACACGATAAATTAAGCTGCGCCGCGAAGCAGCGGATTGAATGAATTGTTAGGCGCGCCACTTGCCAATAGCTTCTTCGAGCCAGTCTTCCCAGCACTCTTCTTCTATCTCTTTTCCATACGATTTACCAATTGCCTCAATGCAGCGATGCACCAGAGCAACGTGCCGTGGTTTGAGACGCGAGAACTGAGGTTCGCTTGGTGCATGTAGGCCAATCTGAACTAGAAATTGCGTGAAGAATGGCTTGCCATCCTTGTTGGAGGACCCGACTAAAGCCAACTCCATTAATCGTGGAAGGTAGTACGCCATGGCATCGGGTACTAGGAATGCTACAGGCCCCCAACACACTGTACCGATCTGCTCGATTGATAGATCCTCGCGTCTCACGTGCTCCAGCAACGAATCATATTCGGCACACTCTGGACAATGGACATGGTTTGTTGAATGAGCAGGCTTTGTGAACTCCGAGAACGAATCGTAGAGTTCCTTTGTCGGCAGATGAGCGCTCATGAGAGGTGCGCCTAACGCAATGCGTTCAACAGAACCTGCGGGATAAACTGCGTGGTGCGGGATATTTGGGGCATGATTCTCTCTGTAAAGCGGCTTGCAGCTCTGGTTAGTATTTGGGGTTCTGTTTAAAAACACAGGTATAAATTCCATGAAACCCGGCATGCTAGCTGGCATAGTTGTTCATGGAGTATCACCGACCGCTATGCGGTTGATGGATAAGTCTGTTGTGGGTCGTTCAGAGACCGTCAGAAGCAACCCATAGGGCTACGGGGATTGAGCCCCCACGCCATCAGCCTTCACCGCACCGATCTCCGCCTCTCCCTGTGCTGCTACAGTGGCGGCACATCCCGATCCGCGCCCATCCCATGAGCCAGGGTTCTGCAGAGGCCCCCCAGGTCTTTGCAAGAATTGTTACGATTCGCCTACCCGGCAGGCCTTTGCCGGGTGTTGCCGTCTCGCTTGGCCGTCTATGAATTCCTCGTCTCCCTCCTATGTCATTGGTATCGATCTGGGCCCCAGCCACACGGTGGTGGCCTATGCACCACTGACGGGGACGGGGGACGAGATTGCGCTGCTGACCATTCCCCAGCGCAGCAGCGCAGGCGAGATACAGGCCCAAACGCTATTGCCCTCGGTGCGCTACCAGGCGGCAGAAGGCGAACTGGGTGATGCCTGGCAGCAGCCCTGGCCGCCGCAAGGCGCGAGCGATGCAGCGCCGGCGGTGGTGGGCCGCTGGGCCCGGGATTTGGGCACAGCGGTGCCCAGCCGCCTGGTGGCCAGTGCCAAAAGCTGGCTGTCGCACCCAGGGGTGGACCGCAGCGCGGCCATCCTGCCCTGGGGCGCGGGTGACGAGGTCGCCAAGATATCGCCGCTGGCGGCATCGGCCTCGTACCTGGCCCATGTCAAGGCGGCCTGGGAAGAGGCGCATCCAGAGGCGCCGCTGGGCGCGCAGATGGTGGTGCTGACGGTGCCGGCCTCGTTTGACGAGGGCGCGCGCGCATTGACCTTGGAGGCCGCCCAGCTGGCGGGCCTGCCCCAGGTGCATTTGCTCGAAGAGCCCAAGGCCGCTTTCCACGACTGGCTGGGGCTGCAGGGCGAGCAGCTGGCCGCACGGCTGGCGGACAGCCGGCTGGTGCTGGTGGTCGATGTGGGCGGTGGCACGACCGATCTGACGTTGATCCAGGTCGAGCCCGCTGCCGATGGCGGCCTGCCCAGCCTGACGCGTACGGCCGTAGGCGAGCACCTGATGCTGGGCGGCGACAACATGGACCTGGCCCTGGCGCATCAGCTCGAACCCCAGTTTGCGCCTGAGGGCCAGCGCCTGCCCGCTGCCCGTTTTGCGCAGCTGGTGCAGCGCTGCCGCATCGCCAAGGAGCAGTTGCTGGCCGCCAATGCACCCGAGCAGGTCGCCGTTACCCTGCTGGGTGGCGGCAGCCGGCTGCTGGCCCAAAGCAAGACCGCCCACCTGAGCCGCACCCAGGTGCAGCAATGGGTGGTCGAAGGATTTTTGCCGCTGGCCGAGCGCAGCGCGGTGCCCAGCAAACGCCAGGGCGCCTTGCGCGGCTTTGGCCTGCCCTACCCGGCCGATGCGGCCATTACGCGGCATCTGGCGCAGTTCTTGGCGCAGCATACGGACAACGGGGGCGCGCAGGCGCTGCCCGATACCGTGCTGCTCAATGGCGGCGTGTTCCATGCGCATGCGGTGGTGGAGCGGCTGACGCAGCAGCTGTCAGCCTGGCGCGGCGCGCCGGTGCGCGTGCTGCACAACCCGCACCCCGATTGGGCGGTGGCCCGGGGCGCGGCCGCCTATGGCCTGACCCGTTTTGCCCCTGAGCCTGAGCCAGCTGTAGCAATGCCCGCAACTGACGATGCAGCAGCGCCGCCTGCGGCCAGCCTGCGCAGCCGTTTGCCGCAGATTGGTGGCGGATCGGCCCGCAGCTA
>NZ_KE148641.1:0-12117 GCF_000410635.1 Comamonas sp. B-9 | reverse complement strand
GCTACTGGCTGCTGCTGCCCGGTGCCCAAGGCGCAGCGCCCCAGTGTCTGTGCCTGCTGCCACGCGGCACGCAGGAAGGGGTGCGGATTGTTCTGTCGGGCCGGCGCTTTGCACTTAGGCTTGGGCAGGCGGTGCGCTTTGACCTGCTGGCCAATAGCCTGCCCAGCCTGCCGGCCCAGGCCGGGCAACTGGCCCCCTTGCTGGGCGATGGTTGGGTAGAGCTGCCGCCGCTCGCCACCGTGCTGCCCGCGCCCGAAGGCCAGCACAAGGCCCAGATCGAGGTGCAGCTGCAAGCCAGCATGACCGAAGTCGGCACCTTGGAGGTGCGCTGCCTGGCCGTCGATGACCCCCGCCAATCCTGGCTGCTGCCGCTCAGCCTGCGCGGCGCCGTGCAGGCAACGGATGACAGCGCCGCCACGGAGGACAGTGCCGACGATGCGCGGGCCAGTGCGCGCCGGGAGCAGGCGATTGCGCAGATCGACCGCATTTTTGGCAACCAGGCGCAGGCGGTGGATGCCAAGGAAGTGCGCCAGCTGCGCCAGGTGCTGGAGCGGCTCTTGGGCCCGCGCACGAGCTGGGACCTGGCACTGCTGCGGGCCATGTTTGATGCGCTGCTGGCGCGTGCCAAGCGCCGCCGCCGCACGCCCGAGCATGAGCGCGCCTGGCTGAACCTGGCCGGCTGGTGCCTGCGCCCGGGCCTGGGCGCGCAGCTCGATGCCTGGCGGGTGGAGCAGGTCTGGGCGCTGTACCCGCAAGGCCTGGGCCATGGCAAGGAGCCGGGCAACTGGACCGAATGGTGGGTGTTCTGGCGCCGCGTGGCTGCCGGGCTGAATGAAGCGCAGCAGATGGAGCTGCTCGAAGATGTGGCCGGCCACATGCAAAAGGCGGTGCAGCAAACCGCCCGCAAGCGCGCCGATGGCAGTGGCGGCAAAAGCAGCCATGGCAGCTATGACGACATGCTGCGCCTGTTTGCCGCGATGGAGGCCGTCCCCTGGCAGTACCGCCAGGAGATGGGCCAGTGGATGCTGCAGCGCTTGAAGCGCGAGGGCGAAACCGTGCAGACCTGGTGGGCCATTGGCCGCCTGGCCGCCCGCCAGCCAATGGCCGCCAATGCGCACTTGGTGATGCCGCCTGCCGCTGCCCAGGAATTTGTACAGGCCACGCTGGCGCAGGACTGGCGCCGCAACGAGACCGCCATGTTTGCGGCGCTGCAGATGGCGCGCATGACCGGCGACCGCGCCCGCGACCTGCCCGATGCGCTGCGCAGCGAGGTACTGGACAAGATGCGCAGCAGCGGCGCGCCCGAGCGCTGGATCGCGATGGTGAGCCAGGTGGTGGAGATGGATGCCGAAGACCAGCAACGCAGTCTGGGCGACAGCCTGCCGCCGGGGCTGGTGCTGCTGTAAACAGCTGCGACGCCCCGTATTTGGGCGCTGGCCTCTGCTGCAATCGCGATGCGTAGGCGCGCCTGGCGTAGCATTCTGCCCTCCAGCCAGTGCAACAATGGCGGCTGCACCGCGCGGGACTGCCGGCGCTGTGCCTTTTTCCAAGGAGATATTGCAATGATGTTTGACACGACCCCCTCTTCAGCTTGCTTGCCGCGCCGTGCCGCGCTGGGTACGGCACTGGCCGTAGTGCTGGCGGGCGGCGTGCTACCCCAGGCCTGGGCACAAGCCAGTACGGCCAACTGGCCGAGCAAGCCCATCACCTTTGTGGTGCCCCAGGCACCCGGTGGTGCCAATGATGTGATTGCCCGTGCGGTGGCGCAGGGCCTGGGCCAGTCGCTGGGGCAGCCGGTGATTGTGGAGAACCGGGCAGGGGCCAATGGCAATGTGGGCACCAGCCAGGTGGCGCGCAGCGCGGCCGATGGCTACACCTTTTTGGTCACGGCGCAGAGCGCCTATACGATCAACCCGGCGCTCTACAGCGCGGTGCCGTTTGACCCGATCAAGGATTTCACGCCGGTGATGCAGCTGGCAGTCGCCCCGTATTTGCTGGTGGTGAACCCGAACTTTCCGGCCAAGAACCTGGACGAACTGGTGGCCTATGCCAAGCAGCACCCCGGCAAGGTGGAGTACGCATCGGCCGGAAATGGCACCTTGAACCATTTGCTGGGCGAGATGCTGAAAAAGCAAAAGGGTGTGGACCTGCTGCATGTGCCCTACAAGGGCGCCTCGGCCGCTGCCACCGATGTGGTGGCCGGCCAGCTGCCGATGACCTTTGGCAGCTTTCCCGGCGTGATGCCCTTTGTCACTAGCGGCAAGCTGCGGGTGCTGGGCGTGGCCTCGGACAAGCCGACCCAGTTGGCGCCCGAGATCGTGCCGCTGGGCAAGGGCCTGGCTGTTACCAGCTGGTATGGGCTGTTTGCGCCGGCCGGCACGCCCGAGACCGTCGTCGTGCGCCTGCATGCCGCCATCACCAAGGTGCTGGCCACGCCGGTGATGGCCGAGCGCCTGAAGACCTTGGGCGCCGAATCGGTGGTGTCGACACCGCAAAGCTTCAAGGCCAGCCTGCCGGCCGAGCTGGCCTACTGGAAGCAGGTGGTGCAGGACTCGGGAGCGCACATTGACTGAGCCCCAAGACGCCGCACTGCTGGCCGCCTGCCAGCAATTGCCAGTCGTCGGCCTGCTGCCTGCCGGCCCGCGCAATGCCATCACCGATGTGGCGGGGCTGCGCCTGGGCCATTGCACGCTGTCCGATGGCGATCTGCAGACGGGGGTCACGGTGCTGATACCGCCGCTGGACAACCCGTTTTTGCACAAGCTGCCTGCGGGCCTGGCCGTTATCAATGGCTTTGGCAAAAGCGCCGGCCTGGTGCAACTGGCCGAGCTGGGCCAGATTGAAACGCCGATTGCACTGACCAACACCTTTGGTGTCTCGGCCGTCGTGCAGGCGCAGATTGCGCAGTGCATTGCCGACAACCCCGAATGCGGCCGCAGCCTGCCCACCGTGAACGCGCTGGTGCTGGAATGCAATGACGGCTACCTGAGTGATATCCAGCGCATGGCCATTGGCCCGGCGCACTACCAGGCAGCGCTGGACAGCGCCTCGCCCGACGTGGTGCAGGGCGCGGTGGGCGCTGGGCGGGGCATGTCGAGCTTCCAGCTCAAGGGCGGCATCGGCAGCGCATCGCGCCAGGTCGTTGTGGGTGACGAGCGCTATACCGTGGGCGCGCTGGTGCTGGCCAATATGGGCAAGCTGGCCGATCTGCGCTGGGGCGGCCAGGCGGTGGGCGCGGCGCTGGAGCGGCGTCTGCAGGCCAAGCTGGCTGCCGGTATGCAACCGGGCAGCGCAGCGGGCGACGGCATCGACAAAGGCAGCATCATCATGCTGCTGGCCACCGATGCGCCGTTGGACAGCCGCCAGCTCAGCCGCTTGGCGCGCCGTGCCGCTGCCGGTCTGGCCAATACGGGATCGTGCTACGGCCATGGCAGCGGCGATATTGCGCTGGCGTTCTCGACCGCCTACACCCTGCCGGCCGATGCGGCCGCGCCGATGCCGGCGCTGGCGATGCTGCATGAGGCGCAGCTGGACCCGCTGTTCCGCGCGGCAGCCGATGCGGTAGAGCAATCGATTTTGAATGCGCTGTGGCATGCCCGGAGCGTGCAAGGGCGCGACGGCCACCAGCGCTGGGGGCTGCAAGAACTGTGCAAGGACTGAGGCGATGAAAGTACTGATTTCTGTCGATATCGAAGGCGTGGCCGGTGTCTACCACCCCGAGCAGGTGCGTGCGGGCAACCCCGAGTATGAGCGCGCGCGCCGCCTGATGGCCCAGGAGGCCAATGCCGCCGTCGAAGGCGCTTTTGCCGCTGGCGCGCTGGAGGTCTATGTCAACGATTCGCATGGCGGCTTTCGCAATATGCCGCCCGATCTGCTCGATGCGCGCGCCCAGGTCATCCAGGGCAAACCGCGCTACCTGAGCATGGTCGCTGGCGTGGAGCTGGGGGTGGATGCGGTCTGCATGGTTGGCTACCACTCGCGCGCGCAGGGCCGGGGCATTCTGGCCCACACCATCAACAGCTTTGCGTTTGCCAGCATCCATATCAATGGGCAGGAGGCCAGCGAGGCCAGCCTCTACGGCGCCTTGGCAGGCGCCTATGGCGCGCCGGTGGTGATGCTGGCCGGCGACGATGTGCTGCGTGAGGAGAACCAGGCGATCTTCCCGCAGGCGGTGTTTGTGCAGACCAAGCGCGCCACCGGCCAGGGCAGCGGCATCAGCCTCTCGCCCGAGCAGGCGCAAAAAGCCATCCGCGCCGGGGTGGAGCAGGGCCTGGCCGGGCGCGCGTGCTGCCTGCCGCTGCACACCGCCAGCCCGGTGCAGGTGCAGATTGCAGCTACGTCGCCCGGCATGGCCGATCTGTTCTGCCAGTGGCCGACGCTGGAGCGGGTCGATGGCCGCACCGTGCGTTTCAGCGCGCCGGACATTGAATCGGCGGTGCGCATGACCAATTGCCTCTCGGCCATGTCCAGCATGCTGCGCTGAGCGGCCTGCGGCCATACCCAGGCTGGCATGGCATGAAACCTGCTGGGTAGAGCGCTCAACATCGGTGGTGCGCGTTTATGAAGTCTTCCCTGCATTTTCTGGTCGCTGCCCGCCAGCATGAGATGGCCGCGCTGGAGCAGCTGGGCAAGGCCTGCTCGCTGGTGGTGGCGATGTCGGGCCTGGTGCATGCGCTGCAAAAGGAGCGCGGGCTGTCGAACATGGTGCTGGCCAGCGGCGGCGCGCAGGGCGCCGAGCTGCTGGCGCCCCAGCGGCTGCTGGCAGATGCACAGATCGCCAACGTGCGCGATGAACTCGATCGCCTGGGCCCGCACCCTTCGGGTGGCAGCGGCGCGCGGCTGTGCAATGCGATTGCCTATACCTTGCAAGGCGTGGCGGCCCTGCCTGCGCTGCGCGCCCAGGTGCAGGCCGGGCGGCTCACGCCCCCCGCTTGTACCGATGCCTTTGCGCGCCTGATTGCCGGCTGTCTGTCCGTCGTGTTTGAGGCGGCCGACAGCGCCAACGAGCCCGAGATATCGCGCATGCTGGTGGCCCTGTTTCACCTGATGCAGGGCAAGGAGCTGGCCGGGCAGGAGCGCGCCTGCGGCACCAGCGCCTTTGCCTCAGGCCAGCTGCAGCCCAGTGCCCGGGCGCAGTGGCTGCATTTGATCGAATCGCAGGAGCGCTGTTTTGAGGTGTTTGCCAGCCTGGCTACGCCGCGCGTGCTGGTGCTGTGGCAGGCCCATATGGCGGGCGATACCGACATGGCGGCGGTGGAGCGCATGCGCCGCGTGGCCCATACCGCGAGCGGGGCCAGCCTGAGCCGCAGTTGGAGCGCCGACTGGTTTGCGGCCTGCAGCCACCGGCTCGATGCCTTGCATGGCGTGGAGACCTTGGTCGCCCAGGAGCTGCAGGTGCTGTGCCTGCACAAGCTGCAGGCGCAGGAGCGGGCGCTGGCGGCCTTGCAGGCGCTGCCACCGGGTGCTGAACCTGCCCAAGAGGGCGTAAAGGGCGCAGAGGGCGCCGAGGGCAGCGAAGGCGGCATGGCCTTTTTTGAGGCCTCGGCGCCGCCCGATACCTGGTCGCTCGATGCCGTGGGCGCGCCGGCGCTGGGGCGCGATATCCTGTCGCTGGTGCAGCAGCAATCGCAGCGGCTGCAGACCATGCAAACCCAGATTGATGAAGCCAGGACGGCCCTGCATGAGCGCAAGACCCTGGAGCGCGCCAAGGGCCTGCTGATGGCCCAGCACCAGCTCAGCGAGAGCGATGCCTACCAGCTGCTGCGCCAGACGGCGATGAACCAGAACAAGCGCATGCTGGAGGTGGCCGAGGCCGTGCTGGCAATGGCGGCCTTGGTGCCCCAAGCCCCTGCAGCCCCTGCTGCAACTGAGCGCTAGCAGCTTTCCCCCGCGCACCAAAGCATGGCAGCCGCTGGCCCGCGGGCTGCTGCAATGCACCATTGCAGGGACGCGGGCCGCTGTGTAGCGCCGGCCCAGGTCGCCTCTCCAGAGGGAAGCACTGCAATTTTTTGAATTGGCATGGAATATGCATTGGTCTCCCCAACCAGGCCAAAGGCGGCCTGTTTCCGGTAATCGCGAGTTATTTCGGGACAACGGCGTCCCTTTCCTGACGGTGCAAGCCCTCAGCGAAAGGACGCCGTTTTTTGTTTTTGGAATCTGCAACGCCTTCGATGGAGTTTGACAAGAATGACGATACGCCCCACCCCTGACACCGCCCTGGCGGCAGAGGCTTCGCCCGCTTCTTCGCCGCTGGCAGGCCGCCGCCAGTTCTTGCGCCATGGCGCCCAGGCAGCGGCCGCCACCTTTGTCTACAGCGCGCTGGGCCACCAGGGCGTCTGGGCCGCAGGCTCGGATGCACCGGAGAAAAAAGAGGTCAATATCGGCTTTATCCCGCTGACCGACTGCGCCAGCGTGGTGATGGCCTCGGTGCTGGGCCTGGACCAGAAGTACGGCGTCAAGATCACGCCGACCAAGGAAGCGAGCTGGGCTGGCGTGCGCGACAAGCTGGTCAATGGCGACCTGGACTTTGCCCATGTGCTCTACGGTCTGGTCTACGGCGTGCAGCTGGGCGTGGGCAGCCCGCAAAAGGACATGGCGGTGCTGATGACGCTCAACCGCAATGGCCAGGCGATCACCCTGTCCAAAAAGCTGGCCGACAAGGGCGCTGTGGATGCGGCGTCTCTGGCCAAGCTGATGGGCGCGGAAAAGCGCGAATACACCTTTGCGCAGACCTTCCCCACGGGCACCCATGCGATGTGGCTGTACTACTGGCTGGCGAGCGCGGGCATCCACCCGCTCAAGGATGCGAAAGTGATCACCGTGCCGCCGCCGCAGATGGTGGCCAATATGCGCGTGGGCAATATGGATGGCTTTTGCGTGGGCGAGCCCTGGGGCCACCGCGCGATCATGGATGGCATTGGCATCACGGCCGTCACCACCCAGGACATCTGGCGTGACCACCCGGAAAAGGTGCTGGGCTGCACGCAGGACTTTGTCAGCCGCCACCCCAATGCGGCACGCGCCGTGACCATGGCGATTCTGGAGGCGGGCCGCTGGATCGATGCCAGCCTGCAGAACAAGCAGAAGATGGCCGAGACCATTGCCGGCAAGGCCTATGTGAACACCAGCGTGGACGCCATCAACCAGCGCATTCTGGGCCGCTACCAAAATGGCCTGGGCAAGACCTGGGACGACCCCAACCACATGAAGTTCTTTGCCGATGGCGAGGCCAGCTACCCCTATCTGTCCGATGGCATGTGGTTCCTGACCCAGCACAAGCGCTGGGGTTTGCTCAAGAGCCACCCTGACTACCTGGCGGTGGCCAAGAAGATCAACCAGACCGCGCTGTACAAGGAAGCGGCTGCGCAGCTGAAGATCGCCGTGCCCAAGTCGGACATACGCAGCAGCCAGCTGATCGACGGCAAGGTCTGGGATGGCTCGGACCCCGCCAAGTACGCCGACAGCTTTGCCCTCAAGGCCTGATAAGGAGCACCCCATGCCAGCTGCATTGCGAGAGAGTGTGTCGTCCTTGCCGACACCGGCCACGGCCCAGGCCCTGGCTGAACGCAAGGTTTTGTCCATCCATGAGCACATGGCGCGCAGCCTGCCCACTGCTGGGCTGGCTGCGACGGCCGAGCCATCAGCGCCATCCGCGCCTGCTGCTGCTGATGCTGCTGCTGCTGCGGCCCCGCGCGATCTGGCTGCCGCTTGGCAGCAGCGCTTTGGCACGCTGGTGCAAAACCTGCTGCCACCGGTGCTGGGCTTTGGCCTGCTGCTGGTGCTGTGGTCCATCGTCGCCCAGGGCAACCCCGGCATTCCGGGCCCGCAGGAGACCTGGGCCCAGGCGCAGGAGATTTTTCGCGACCCCTTCTACCGCAACGGCCCCAATGACCAGGGTGTGGGCTGGAATGTGCTGGCCTCGCTGCAGCGGGTGAGCATCGGCTTTGGCCTGGCGGCACTGGTCGGCATTCCGCTGGGCTTTGTCATTGGCCGCTTTGACTTTCTCTCGCGCATGTTCAACCCGGTGATCAGCCTGCTGCGCCCGGTGTCGCCCCTGGCCTGGCTGCCCATTGGCCTGCTGGTGTTCAAGGGCGCGAACCCGGCGGCAATCTGGACCATCTTTATCTGCTCGATCTGGCCGATGGTGATCAACACGGCCGTGGGCGTGCAGCGTGTGCCGCAGGACTATATGAATGTGGCGCGGGTGCTGAACCTGAGCGAGTGGAAGATTGCCACCACCATCCTCTTCCCCGCCGTACTGCCCTACATGCTGACGGGCGTGCGCCTGGCCGTCGGCACCGCCTGGCTGGTGATCGTGGCTGCAGAGATGCTGACCGGTGGCGTGGGCATTGGCTTCTGGGTCTGGGACGAGTGGAACAACCTCAACGTCAAGAACATCATCATTGCGATCTTTGTTATCGGCCTCGTGGGCCTGCTGCTGGAATGGGCGCTGATCCGCCTGGCTTCGGCATTCACTTTTGAGGAGGTCAAGGCATGACCATCAACCCCAACCCCCAGGCCACGGCCCCCAACGCCAAGTACATCGAGGTCCAGCAGGTGGCGCAAAGCTTCAAGACCGCCAAGGGCCTGTTCCAGGCGCTGCAGGGCATCAACCTGGAAATCGCACAGGGCGAGTTTGTCAGCCTGATCGGCCACTCGGGCTGCGGTAAATCGACCTTGCTGAACCTGATTGCCGGCCTCACCAGCCCCAGCGAAGGCACCTTGCTCTGCGCCAACCGCGAGATCAAGGGGCCGGGGCCGCAGCGCGCCGTGGTGTTCCAGAACCATTCGCTGCTGCCCTGGCTCACCTGCTGGGCCAATGTGCACTTGGCGGTGGAGCGGGTGTTTGGTGCGCGCGAGCGCAAGGCCCAGTTGGCTGCGCGCACCGATGCCGCGATGGCGCTGGTGGGGCTCACGCATGCAGCGCACAAGCGCCCCGGCGAGATCTCGGGCGGCATGAAGCAGCGCGTGGGCATTGCCCGGGCGCTGTCGATGGAGCCGCAGGTGCTGCTGATGGACGAGCCCTTTGGCGCCCTCGATGCCTTGACCCGCGCCAAGCTGCAGGACGAGCTGCTGGAGATCGTCGCGCGCACGCGCAGCACCGTGGTGATGGTGACCCATGATGTCGATGAGGCCGTGCTGCTGTCCGACAAGATCGTGATGATGACCAATGGGCCCGCCGCGACGATTGGCGAGGTGCTGCCGGTACCGCTGGCCCGCCCGCGCAACCGGGTGGCGCTGGCCGAGGATGCGCAGTACCAGGCCTGCCGCAAGGCGGTGATCGATTTTCTCTACACCCGCCAGGTGCATGTGGAGAAGGTGGCCTGATAAAGCCTACTTAGCTAGCAACAGGCGCTTCATAGGGAGCGCCTTTTTTGTGCACGCAAATGAGGCAGGGCGGCGCCAGTGTGGCACCGAGGCAGCACAAAAAATGTGCACAGGCGATGCGCGGCTGCGGGCGCGCTTCGACAGCCAACTTGGTATGGAACTTGCATAGCTCTTGGCGTGGCCATGGCGGCCACCGGGTGGTGGTGCACAGTGGCGCTACCGTCCAAAGACAAAGACGTCTAAGCGCGCATGCCTGGCATGCGGCGCCTAGACGTTTTTTTTTGTGCTGCCCACGGGAAATGCTATGAAAAAAATCAAGTTGGTCATGGTTGGCAACGGTATGGCGGGTGTGCGTGCGCTCGAAGAGCTGCTGGCGCTGGCGCCGGATCTGTACGAGATAACGGTATTTGGCGCAGAGCCCCACCCCAACTACAACCGCATCCTGCTGTCGCCGGTGCTGGCGGGCGAGCAGACCCTGGATGACATCGTGCTCAACGACTGGCGCTGGTACGAGACGCATGGCGTGCGCCTGCATGCCGGCTGCACGGTGCATGCGGTGGACCGCGCCCGCCGCGTGGTGCATGCCCGCAATGCCGATGGCGAGGCGGTGACGGCCGACTACGACCGGCTGATTCTGGCAACGGGCTCCAACCCCTTCATGCTGCCCATTGCCGGCAAGGAGCTGCAAGGCGTGCTGGCCTACCGCGACATTGCCGATACCCAGGCGATGATCGATGCGGCGCAGCACTGGCGCCATGCGGTGGTCATTGGCGGCGGCCTGCTGGGGCTGGAGGCGGCCAACGGCCTGATGAAGCGCGGCATGCAGGTGGCAGTGGTGCATGCCGGTGAGTGGCTGATGGAGCGCCAGCTCGATGACCAGGCCGGGCAGCTGCTGAAGAAATCGCTGATTGAGCGGGGCATGCAGTTTTTCATGCAGGCGCAGACGCAAGAGCTGCTGGGCAATGCCGAAGGCCGGGTGCGTGCGCTGCGCTTTGCCGATGGCCGCGAGATCGAGGCCGACCTGGTGGTGATGGCCGTTGGCATCCGCCCCAACACGGCGCTGGCCGAGGCCATGCACCTGCATGTGAACCGGGGCATTGTCGTCAGCGACACCATGCAGACCATCACCGACCCGCGCATCTATGCAGTGGGCGAGTGCGCGGCGCACAGGGGCATTGCCTATGGCCTGGTGGCGCCTTTGTTTGAGCAGGGCAAGGTGCTGGCCAACCACCTGGCCGAGATGGGCATCGGCCGCTACCAAGGCTCGCTCACCTCCACCAAGCTCAAGGTCACCGGCATTGATCTGTTCTCGGCCGGGGATTTCCAGGGCGGGAAGGGCACCGAGCAGATCGTGCTGAGCGACCCCTACTCGGGCGTCTACAAAAAGCTGGTGATCAAGGAAGACCGGCTGGTGGGCGCGTGCCTCTATGGCGATACGGTCGATGGCAGCTGGTACTTCAAGCTGCTGCGCGAAGGGCGCAGCGTGGCCGATATCCGCGACAAGCTGATGTTTGGCGAATCCAACCTGGGCGATGCCGGCCACCAGGGCCAGAACAAGGCCGCCGCGCTGGCCGATGCCGACGAGGTCTGCGGCTGCAATGGCGTGAGCAAGGGCGCCATCTGCAAGGCCATCAAGGACAAGGGCCTGTTCACCCTGGACGAGGTGCGCAAGCACACCAAGGCCAGCGCCAGCTGCGGCTCCTGCACCGGCCTCGTAGAGCAGATCATCATGTTCACCGTCGGTGGCGACTATTCGGCATCGCCCAAGACCAAGCCGATGTGCAGCTGCACGGAGCACGGCCACCAGGCGGTGCGCGATGCGATCCGCGAGCAGCGGCTGCTGACGACCGACAGCGTCTTCCGCTTCATGGAGTGGAAGACACCTAACGGCTGCGCCAGCTGCCGCCCGGCCATCAACTACTACCTGATCAGCACCTGGCCCAAGGAGGCGCGCGATGACCCGCAAAGCCGCTTTATCAACGAGCGCAGCCACGCCAATATCCAAAAGGATGGCACCTACAGCGTGATCCCGCGCATGTGGGGGGGCGAGACCACGGCCGCCGAGCTGCGCCGCATTGCCGATGTAGTGGACAAGTACCAGATCCCCACCGTGAAGGTGACCGGCGGCCAGCGCATTGACCTGCTGGGCGTGAGAAAGGAAGACCTGCAAGGCGTGTGGAACGACATAGGCATGCCCTGCGGCCATGCCTATGCCAAGGCGCTGCGCACCGTCAAGACCTGTGTGGGCAGCGAGTGGTGCCGCATGGGCACGCAGGACAGCACCCAGATGGGCAAGGACCTCGAACGCGCGATGTGGCGCATGTATGCGCCGCACAAGGTGAAGTTTGCCGTCAGCGGCTGGCCGCGCAACTGCGCCGAATCGGGCATCAAGGACGTGGGCATCATCGGCGTGGATTCGGGCTGGGAGATGTACATCGCCGGCAATGGCGGCATCAAGACCGAGGTGGCGCATTTTCTGACCAAGCTCAAGACCGCCGAGGAGGTGCTGGAGTACACCGGCGCCTTCATGCAGCTCTACCGGCTGGAGGGCTGGTACCTGGAGCGCACGGTGCACTACGTGAGCCGCGTGGGGCTGGACCATGTCAAGCGCCGCATTCTGGACGACGCCGCCGGCCGCCAGGCGCTCTGGGCCCAGCTGCAGCAGGCGCTCGACGGCGAGCCCGACCCCTGGTTCGAGACCGACAAGGCGGCGGTGGACCTGCGCCATTCCCAGCCACTGCCGGTGCTGCAGGCTGCGCCTGCGCTGTCAGCCCTTTCCGCCCCCGCCAC